>JADFNE010000056.1 GCA_022563535.1 Myxococcales bacterium | reverse complement strand
GCTCGCCATCTCGGGAAAGCTTTATGAGGTGACGCTGTCGGAGGTCAAGGAATCCGGCCAGGTCGAAGCACTCGACGCTGCGTACGCGCAGAAGTACGACATGGTCGACGTCTTCGGCGAAGACGTGCCTAATTGGTGGTACTACCGGATCGCTGCGCGATCCTGATGTAGGCGACGGGCGCTAGCACGGCATCTTTGCGACCTGCTCGCTTCGGGGTGCTCGGCGTACAAAAGTACGCCTCCGCGCCCCTACGCTCCGCGGGCCACAAATCTACCGCACTATCGACCGTCTTCAGTTGGAGAGCTGGAGAGGGTTGAAGCGACGGGCGCTAGCACGGCATCTTTGCGACCTGCTCGCTTCGGGGTGCTCGGCGTACATGATCGCCGCGTGATCGTGATGGGCGGCTGACGCTCGGCTTTTGTCCTACAACAGCAAGTTCGCATCAGAGCTTCCGCCGTTTCGACCGGTGCCGTAGAGCCGCTAGGGCTCCAGCCCCCACAGCGAGAGCTACGTTCGCAGATGGCTCGGGAACGAATTGGATCTGCGCGTCGACGATGCCCGCGTAGTACCACGTGTTGTATATGCACCCCCCACAGTTGTTGATGTTGACTCGGACCAGGAAGGGGGTCACGAGATTCAGCCCTCCCAGGCCAGACGGGGTACGGAGATCATCCCCCATGTCGGACGTGGTCGAATACGACCAGGTCCCAAGGTCGGCGGCCCTTGCGCCGACGGTGCCGGTATCCCAGGGGAAGCCCCACACGGTTGCCGTGACGAAGGTGAACGGGCTTGCGGTACCTCCGAGGTAGGCCATGGCGGTGGCGGTTCCACCGACGGGGCCCCCAATGGCCGATAGCGGGACGGGAATGATGTATGGGGGTATGGCCGTGAACTCGCCGTACCAGTTGTAGGTACCCAGCAGGTTCATGACGCCTCCGAACCGACCGGGTCCACCCGAGAAGGTCACGCCAAATTGTTCCGCCTGGATGCTAGGCACGGGCTTGAATTTGGTTACGTCAGCCGCCCCTCCATCGAAGAAATTCCCGCCAGCGTTCGCACCCGCGAAATTCGTGCTGCGAAAAATCAACGTTGAGGACGCGGGGAGAGTTTCGACCAGGGAGGCCATCAGGGTGATTTGTCCGGCCGGCAGTGTAAACCCTGCGGGTGCTTGGCCGGAAAGGCTCGCTAAGTCACCCGGCGAGTTGCCCATGACTGGATGGCTATGCAAAGCACCGTAGGGAACGTTGCGCTCCCATAAGTGGAGGCGAATCTCACTGGTGTAGAGTGCCGGGCCCGCCTGCGCGATGCAGGGTGCACCCACGCATATCGCGATGCCAGCGAGAAAACAGAAAGTCCTTGAGCGAATACCTGCGGCCATTGCCAATCCCCTTCTTTTAGGTCGAGCTTCTATGATCTATACGCACTCCTCTTGCCTCTATTATAGCAGTGCGACACCATTCGGATTAGTCGGGAGAGACTCAAGGTGAGCCGGGCCGAACAGATTTTCGGAATCGATCTCCGCAGCCTGATTGCTTTTCGGATCGGACTCGCCGTGCTACTGCTGGCCGATCTGGTGTACCGCGCGCTGGACTTCCGGGCTCACTACACCGACGAGGGAGTCCTCCCTCGCGCGCTCTACCTGGATATCTATTCCAACGTCGAGATCGCATGGTCCTTTCACCTCATCCTCGGTAGTACTCCCTACATTGCGCTGCTCTTTTGTACTGCCGGGGTCGCTGCACTGGCTCTCTTGTGCGGACGGCACACTCGCTGGGCAGTTTTGTTTTCCTGGTTGCTGCTCGTCTCGCTCCACAACCGTCAGCCGCTGGTCATTTCCGGCTCGGACTTGATCCTGCGGCTGTTGCTCTTCTGGTCGATCTTTCTTCCCCTCGCCGGCCCACCGAGTTTGGATCGACGCCAGACGGTGTCCATCCAGCCGCGGATCGAACTGTCCCCCGCATCTGTCGCGCTGTTGCTTCAGGTCGCGCTCATCTACGCCTTTTCCCTGATCCACAAGTTGATGGATCCCGCCTGGACACAGCTCACCGCGATTCAAGACTCGATGCGGGTCGAGGGCGTGGCGACCGCACTGGGGCGCGAGTTGCTGGCTTACCCGGAGCTGCTTCGGGTCGCTACAGCGTCGACGCTCGCGATCGAATTCGTCCTGCCCCTGCTGGCGTTCTTCCCCTGGGCGACGGCGCGTATCCGCATCGGCGTCGTGATTGCGATGGTGTCGTTCCATCTGCTCGGGGTCGGGGGAACCATGAATCTCGGCCTGTTCGAGTACGTGATGGCCCTGGCCTGGGTGCCGTTCTTGCCGCCTCTGTTCTGGGATCGAGTCGCGCCGGGGTGGGGGCTGCAGGGCAGTGGTGTGTCGCCGGATCGCGGATTGAGGGCGGGAATTGCGCGAGGGGTGCTGGTGGTCTTCGCATTCTCTTTGGTCGTCGTCGACAACGTCGCGTCCCTCGATCGCTCCCGCTTCCGGAGCGCGACCTGGACCATTCTGCGCATTCCCACCAAAGCGCTCGCCCTCAGCCAAGAATGGCGGCTCTGGTCGACGCCCCTGCGCAACCGCTACTACGTCTTCCATGCGTGCCTCAAGGACGACACTGAGGTCGACCTCCACACCGGGGAGGCGCTGGACTGGGACCGTCCGCGGCGAACGTCGCGCAACAATCACTGGTGGAAGTACCAGCTGTCCGTGAGTCAGCCCGCGATACGAAAGTTACGACCCGCGTATGCGAAGTTTTTGATTCGGGAGTGGAACAGCGAACATGCCGCCGCGCGACACGTGGCATCGCTCGAACTCGTCAAGATCGACGCCAGTCGTGCTAACGACCTCTACGACATCAACAGCAGCATCTTGGCTGAGGACGAGCCGATCTCGACACTACCAAGAGAGATTCTCTGGCGGGTCGGGCCGCGTCCCTCCAGCTGTTCACTCCGTCACGAACCAGGACTCGACGCGCCAGACGGCGCCGTCTCGCCGAGCGGGTAGCGTTTTTCGACCTTCGAGGATGCGTCGGTCCATTCGCGGTACGTCGAGTTCGTGCCCCTCGCGGAACGGAAGATTGCTGTGACGGATCACGTAGGCTGAACTCGCGCTCGCCCGTATCGCGTAGCTCGCCTCGCAGTCTAGAATCTTGCGCATCTCGTTGCAGTCGTCGCCCGCCGCTTCGAGTTGGGTCTCGAGAGTGTTTTCATTTTCACGGGTGACGCGCTCGACGAACCCCGCGTAGCGCCCCGTTACGACCAACACGCCGAGTGCGCGATCGGGGTCGCGTTCGTCGCAGAGCGTCAGGTGCGCGACGAGGCCGTGGTCATACGGTTGCTGGACCCAGGCCTCTTCGTAGCGGAATTCGCTCTTTTTCGTTTCGTACTCGTAGACGGTCCCTTGTCTGAGATCGAGCCGGCCGTCATCGGGAAAGATTGCGACGTCGTCGCAGTAGAACCCAAAACGATCGCCCCAACTCGTCCAGGTAGCGATCTCGTTTTCGATCGTGCAGATGCCCGTATCGCCCGACTGTCGGGCGAGTTGCAGAAGATCGTCCCGGTTGAACGAGGAGAGAGACTGGGTCTGCCCGAAGCGGGGGCGGTCGTGCCGGATGCGGAGATCGAAGTACTGGGACTCGGTTTGAATCCAGATTGCGATCGAGTGATCTCTCTCACCACCATCCAGCGAGATGTACGCGCGGTCCATGCAACCGATGGCCCAGTCGGGGACGATCTGCGGCGCTCGGGGCATATTGCGCAGGGCTCCTAGAATGCGGTGAGGAACGACGCCGCGTTGCCCCCGGTAACTCGACCCGCGCGCGCTGCCTTCAAGAAAGCGCGGCCCCAGGCCTCGTCCGCGACTTCGTCGCTGCCGCCCATGACACGCTCGACCCGGTAGCGGTGGAATATGGCGAGCTGAGATCCCAACGGGATTACGACCGCGGGATCGTCGCCCATCAGCTCGCGGTGCAGCGCCGGGAGCTGCCACCAGGGTGTGGTCATGTTGTCGTGGTGGGCGTTGTGGTAGCCGAAGTTCAGGGTGAGCCAGTTGAGTCGCTCGAAGCGCAGCGAGTGGGGGTTGCTGAACGTGTGCTCCTGCTCGAAGACGAAATCGCCCCTGTGGGTTCCCGGCGTTTTGCTGAAGAGCGTGAGGTGGTAGCCGTAGTCGTGTTGGAGGCTGTCCATGAAGCGCAGGATCGTCATCATCACCATGTACGCGACCGCGTACAGGATCGCGACTTTCGTGAAGAAGAAGAGCAGGGTGAGGTACAGGCCACCGCGAACGGCGATCACCCGGACATTGCGCGCGCGCTGGTCGCGACGCTCCGGGATCGTGAATGAAGTGAAGACCATGATGGCGTGCATCAGCAGGTCGTGCGCCGGGATGTAACACCACTCGAGCGCCTGGGTAACGCGCAGCGCGAGCGGGTGTTCCCGAAAAAACCGATCGTAATCGAACCAGACCACGTCATCGACATCGACATGGTGTCGGAGGTGCTTGTAGCGAATGTCTTCGTACATCCCGTACGAAGCCCCGCAGATCCAGGTCAAGCATCGACCGAGCCCCGCGTTGTCTTTCTTCCGCTCAAACACCGTACTGTGTGCACACTCATGCACCATGTAGGCCGCGATCGTCATCCCATGAGCCAGCAGCAACACCCCCCCAGCATTCAAAACCCACGACCCACCAAACAACCCAACAAACCCGAGCCCATAAGCAATCAGCGCATAAGCCACCGCCCCCCCATGATAAAGAAGGCCCTCATCACTCTTGAACGCAGACTCTCGCAAAGCCATAGATCACAAAGGTACCACTCCCCCAAAAGTGGTCGAATCTAACCCTCAAAATCCGCAACTCCCCCCGAAAACACACGATCCAACTAAAGACGGTCGATAGTGCGGCAGATTTGCGGCCCGCGGAGTGCAGGGGCGCGGAGGCGTACTTATGTACGCCGAGCACCCCGCGCAACGAGCAGGTCGCGAAGATGCCGTGCTAGCGCCCGTCGCCCTGGTCTGGGCTTATCATCCAGTGCTAGCGGCCGTCGCTGTAGTCTGGGTTTTCCCAGAGAATTAGAGCCGACCGGTTATCTATGGCGGGCTCGTCCAAATAATTATCCAGCACGGCTACCACCCTAAAGCCGTTGTCGAGCTGGAAGGTCAATGTCGAGTCGTAGAGCTCTCGCTTTACGACCTTGTCGATGTAGTCGGCGGCGGTCATGTTGTGCTTGTGGTTGGCGTAGTCGCCGATGTGGCCTCCGGCGATGATCCCCTTCTTGTTGAAGCGGCGGGTGACTCCCTTGCGCAGTTCATAGAGCTGCTTGCCGATGCCGAGTCGACGGTATCCGGGATTCACCACGATGTCGGTTCCGTAGTACCAGTCTCCCGCCGGGTTGTGGTTCGCGCACTGGTGTTTGCCCGTGATCCCCGCAAGCGTGTGCTGAGGCTGGTCGAAATCGAAGTCTAAAAAAATTCCGGCACCCTGCCCTACGACGGTCTCTTTGTCCAGGCAGAGAAAGAAGCCTTCGGAAAAGATTCTCGCGTAGGCACGGAATCCCTCTTCGTCGATGAGATCCGAGGGATCCGTCTCGGGGAAACTCAGCCGTTCGAGCTTCGCGCACTGGGGCGCGTACTCCTCCGTGATGTTGATGTATCGCAGCTCAGTCATCGCGTTCGCTTTCGAACCGGAACGCCTCGTACTCGTTTTCACTCGGCAGCCCCCAGACCGCCCACAGTTCACCGGTTGCGGGGCGCATGATGGCTGCACCGGACGACTCGATGTGGAACGGGGGCTGTGATCGGTGGCAGATTGCGACGGGGTCGCGGGTGAGCGCCATGAGTCGCTCGAGCGTGATGGGGTCGCTCGAGGCGAGCAGTTCGTCCGCCCGCCGGAGTCTCCCTTCCGATGATTCGAGTAATTCGGGCGGCCGTTCGGCCTGTTCGCGTTTGGCGTCGGCATCGAGACAGTGGTTCGTGTGCACTAGCGGTGCACCTTCCAGTTTCGTCACGGTCCGACAGTCTGGCATGGCTTCGACGTTGTAGCCCCGTCCGTGACGATCGAACAGCAGGTAGTTGTGCGCGCCGGCCAACTCCGCCTCGACCACACACGCGAGCGCGGCCTCGATGTCTGTCTGCTGGAGCGCCTTGCGCACCACGAAGGGCCAGGTCACGCCGACGCGGCCCTCGGCCGCAGCGAGGTTGTTGATGCCGATTGAGATCCCCGCTTGGTTCAAACCGATCTGGCCGAGACAGCCAACCGTCGAAAAGACGAACGCACGAGGGCCGTTCTCCGGCACGATCTCGAGCATGACCACGTGTTCCGTAGCGGAGTCGTGCATATCCCAGGTTTGTGCCAGGTATCCGTGTCCCTCGGCGAGTGCATCGGGGACCAGCACCGCGGTGCAGTTGTCCTCCTCGGGCGCCGAACCCGATTGCCCGCGCACGGTATCGACGAAGTCGGTAAAGCCTCCAACGATCACGCACTCTGCCGCCGACAACCCGCTGGCCTCGGCCATCGCCTCCATCTCTTCGCTGAGGTCGGGTGCGTAGGCCCGATGTGCGGGCAGCATGGCTTCCGCCAGCGAGAGCGTGTCCTCGCGTGTCGTTGCTCGGCCCGCCCAGCTTCCGTTCGACGCGAGGCGCACGCGTTCGTCGGTGTAGCGGCGGATGCCCTCGCGGAACGTCGCGCCGTGCAGGGCGCCTTGCTGTGTCGGGCTGCCGCGCAGCACTAGACGGCGGATCATGCGTCCACTTTTCGAACGGCTTCGGCCACCACGTCCATCGCCTCGTCAATCTCGGCGTCGCTGATGTCGAGTGCCGGCAGGAAGCGCACGCAGTTCGAGTAGAGACCGGCGCGGATCGTAATCACGCCGCGGGCAAGGGTCTCCGCGTTGATCGCAGCCGTCGCCTCCATCGAGGGCTTTCGGCTCTCGGAGTCGGTCACCACTTCCATTGCGAGCATCGGCCCGAGGCCGCGCACATCGCCGATGATCTCGGTGTGCTCGGACTGAATTTTTTCGAGACTCGCGCGGATACGCCCGCCGACCTCTCGAGCCCGGGTCAGGAACTCGGGACGCGCAATTATGTCCATCGCTTCGAGGGCGGCGACACATGCGAGTGGGTTGCCCGCGTAGGTGCCGCCGAGTCCACCGGGATGGGCGGAGTCCATGATCTCGCTGCGGCCCGTGACTGCACCGAGGGGCATGCCCGCGGCGAGGGACTTGGCCGTCACGATCACGTCGGGTACGACATCGGCATGCTCGACTGCGAAGAGCCGGCCCGTGCGTCCCATGCCGCACTGCACTTCGTCGGCGATGAAGACGATGCCGTGTTCATCGCAGCGCTCGCGCAGGTGCCGCAGCCACGCGTTGGGCGCTGCCCGGAAACCACCCTCGCCCTGCACGGGTTCGACCACGACGGCGGCGATGTGCTCGGGGGCGACGACAGAGACGAAGCAGTCGTCCAGCTTCTCGAGGTGCCAGTCGATCCACTCGTCTTCCGAAAACGCCCGCGGGCGCCGGTAGATGTCGGGAAATGGGAAGCGGTAGACCTCGGGGGCATAGGGGCCGAAGCCCTTCTTGAAGAGCGCGAACTTCGAGGTCATCGCCATCGTCAAGCTGCTGCGGCCGTGATAGCCGCCTTCGAAGCAGACGATCCCCTGCCTCCCGGTGTGGTACCGCGCGAGCCCAACAGCGGCCTCGACCGCTTCGGCGCCCGTGCTCGTGAGGAGTGTCTTTTTTGCGAAGTCCCCCGGCGTGAGCTCGTTCAGTCGCTCGGCCACCTGCACATGGGATTCGTAGGTCGAGACGATCGCGCACATGTGTACGAGTTTGCTGGCCTGGGCCTTCAACGCGTCGACGACCCCCGTTGGGCAGTGGCCCACGGCGAGCACGCCGATGCCGCCTGCGAGGTCGATGAAGTGGTTCCCGTCTACGTCGACGACCACGGAGCCCGAGGCACTCTCGACTGCAATCGACGTGAGCTTGGCTGCGCCGGGTGGTGTTGCGGCTTCGCGGCGAGCGACGATCTCGCGACTTCGAGGTCCAGGAATTTCTGTCCTTAGTTTGATGGCCATCTGCATAGGATTACATATTCTCCCCGGCCTGTGTCTACCGAACTTACCAGCCTGAGCGCTACTGAAGCCATTGCGCAATTCGAGGCCCGAACCCTTTCCCCGGTCGAGCTCGCTCGTGCGGTCATCGAGCGCAGCGAAAAGGTCGAGCCGACCATCAATGCTTTCACGGATACCTTTTTCGAACAGGCGCTCGAGCAGGCGCAGGAGGCCGAGGATCGCTACGCCCGGGGCGAGGCGCGTCCGCTCGAGGGCGTGCTACTCGCGGTAAAAGACGAGGCTGCAATCGAGGGACAGCGGACGACCTACGGCTCGCTGTTGCAGCGAGACCATATCGACGAGACGACTTCTCCGTTCATGCAGCGTCTGCTCGATGCGGGAGCAATCGTGCACGCGCGATCGACGGCTCCGGAGTTCGCGTGCACTACCGTCACGCATTCTCGTCTCTGGGGGGTGACGAGAAACCCCTGGAATCCCGCGTATTCACCCGGCGGGTCCTCGGGCGGTTCTGCCGCTGCCCTGGCCGCGGGCACCACGACCCTCGCGACCGGCTCGGACATCGCCGGCTCGATCCGAATTCCGGCGGCGTGTTGCGGAGTCGTCGGGTTCAAGCCTCCTTATGGCCGCGTGCCCCAGGAGCCGCTCTTCAACCTCGATACCTACTGTCACGTAGGTCCGCTCGCGCGCACCGTGTCGGATTGCGCGCGCATGGAGAACGTGATCGCGGGACCGCACCCAGGGGATATCGCGTCCCTGCGACCGAAGCTCGAACTCCCGGTCGAGTTCGAGGGCGTGCAGGGCTTGCGCGTCGCCTACTCGATCGACCTCGGGTACTTCGAGGTCGACGCCGAAGTCGTGCGCAACACCGAGGCGGCGCTCGACGTCTTCCGCGGCCTCGGTTGCCAGGTCGAAGAGGTCGCGTTGCCGTGGACCGACGCGACCCGCGTCGCCGCCTGGGCTCACCTGAAGCATCTGTTCGGAACCGACGTCGCGCGGGACGTCGAAGAGGGTGGCGAGCTGCTGACGCCCTACGCGCGAGCGTTTGCCGAACTGGCGTCGGACACGTCGGCTGCAGCCTTCCTCGACTCCATGACCTTCGCCGGTGAGATGTACCCACCGCTCTCGGCGATTCTCGATCGCTGCGACGTGCTCGTTTGCCCCACCAACGCCCTGGCGTCGGTTGCGGCCGACATGGACCCGACTACCGCGGATGTGCAAATCAACGGCATCACCGTCGACCCGATACTCGGATGGGTGATGACTTATCCGTTCAACATGCTATCCCGCTGCCCGGTATTGAGTGTGCCGAGCGGTCGAGCGGAAACTGGTGTACCGACTGGGATCCAAATCGTCGGTCGCTCGTTCGATGACATCAGCGTTTTTCGCGCGGCGGCAGCGTACGAGAAGGCCGTTGGGGGCTTCGCCATGCCTCCGCTGGCGCAGTCCTCGTTCACCCCGTAGGCACACAGGCAAAAAGACCAATAGACCAATAGACCATAGACCAATGGATAAACAGGGTCGGTCGGTGCAGTCTCGACCCACACAGGAGAAGAATAGATGGAACCGGAAAGAGTACTTTATGAGCGCCGCGGCCCGATCGCGCTGCTGACGCTGAACCGCCCCGACAAGCTCAACGCCATCGATGCCAAGACAGTCGTCGCCCTCGGTGAGTGCCTCGATAAAGCAGAGGCCGACGATCAGGTGCGCGTGGTTGTCCTGAACGGCGCGGGTCGCGCGTTTTCGGCGGGCTTCGACCTCGACATGGGTGAAGGAGAAGGCGTCGAGTTCCTGCGCACCGAACTCCGTAAAGACTTCAACGCGATCATGCGCTTTTGGGATTTTCCGAAGCCCACGATTGCTGCGGTGCACAAGTACTGCCTCGGCAGTGGCATGGAGATGGCGGTCGCCTGCGATATCACGATCGCCGCCGAAGGCTGTCGTTTCGGCGCGCCCGAGGTGAAGTTTGGAAGCGGCATCGTCGCGCTGATCCTCCCCTGGGTGATCGGCCTGAAGCAGGCCAAGGAGCTTCTGCTGACCGGAGACGACCGCGTCACCACCGAGCGGGCGCTCGCGCTCGGGCTGATCAACAAGGTAGTGCCCGAGGGCAGTCACCTCGACGAAGCGCTTGCAGTTGCGCGCACGATCGCCGCGAATGATCGAATCGCCGTCGTGGCCACGAAGGAGGCGATCAACCGCGGCGCCGATGTCATGGGCATGCGCCAGGGGCTGCTCCAGGGTCTCGAACTCGGGGTGTACGCCGAAGCGGCTGAAACGCCGGAGTCAAAAGAGTTCAACGAGATCGTGGAGAAGGAAGGCCCGAAGGCCGCACTCGCATGGCAGGAGGCTCGCATCGCCCGCGAGACCGCCGCGCCGGAGTAGCGGCGGAGGTGTCGGGTCGGTCGTCTGCGGAATCTTATTCGAAGAATCCCTCGATGACGGGCTTTTGCATCTCCGTAGGACTGAGATCGTCGCTGGAGTTGCGATCGAAGAACGAGAAATCGTCCTGCGAGAGTCCAGACTCGTCGAAGTCGATTCTTCCGTCCCCGCTATCGTCGAGATAGACTATGGCCTTCTCTGTGGTGATGAGGAAGTCGCTGTACTCCTCTACCACCATTTCGCCATTTTTGTCCTTGTCGATGAAGTCGAACTCCTCTTTCGCATTTCTCTTGCCGTAGTAAGCATCTCGCTCTATGGGGTACTCGCCGTCGTCACTGTCGTGCCTCGCTGGAATCCCTTCGGCCCGTTCTCGGAGTCGCTCCGCCAATTTCTTTTCCGAGGGCTCCTCTTCGCCATCCTCGTCGAAGTCCTCTTTGAGCGGGTTTTCCTCATCGAGATCCGCATCGATCGGGTCGTCCCCCACAGTCTCGTCGGAGTCGGAGTCGGAGGGGGGTGAGCCCGTCGGCAACAAGCCGCGCCTGGAATCCTTTCGCTCGTCCTCACTCGAGTCTTCTCGATCCCAATCATCCTCCGCACGACGATTGCGCGACGAATCTTGTCGATCGGACCAGGTGTCGGTTCTGCGCGCTGAGCCCGAGCGGGCAACTTCTCGTTCAGAGGCTCTGCTGCGTCGATCGTTCCGGCTCTCGCCGTCCTGATAGGTTTCGGAAGACTCCGGGGACGAGAGCTCCGACTGCGAGTCGCCTCGCCGCTCGCGCTGCGTCTGGTCTACTCCCGCTGCTTCCTTCGACTCGGAGACTTCTTGCGGGGTGACTCCGTCACCATTCCCCTCGCCCTCGTTCCACCATGACGAACTTACGAAGAGGATCACGACCGACAAGACCACAGCTACAGCAATTACTTCAACTTTCGAAATCATCTTTGCCCCTAATTGGCTAGTCGGAAAGGATAGCCCGTGCGGCGTTATGGCCGGGGATCCCGGTAACGCCGCCGCCCGGGTGGCAGCCGGCGCCGCACATATAGAGCCCGTCGATCGGAGTGCGGTAGCGGGCGTAGCCGGGAATCGGTCGCATGTGGAAGAACTGGTCGAGTGTCATCTCTCCGTGGCTCGGGTTGCCTTCGGGAAGTCCGTAGGCCGCTTCCAGATCGGGCGGTGTGAGCACGCGTCGGTGCAGGATCACGTCCCGAATGTTCGGCGCGTACTCGGCCAGCGTGTCGATCACGATATCACCGAACGCCTCCCGCCGTGTGTCCCAATCTCCGTCTCGCAGCTTGAATGGTGCGTACTTCGCCGTAATCGACATCACGTGCTGGCCGGCGGGTGCGAGGCTCGGGTCGAGCAGCGTCGGGAGCATCACGTCGAGGTAGGGCTTCGTCGAGGACTCGCCGTACTTCACACAGTCGTAGGCGCGCTGGAGGTAGTTGAGCGTCGGCGCGATCTGGATCGGGCTCTGCAAGAGCATCGCAGACTCGTCACCGGAGCCCCGCGCAGCGAGTGCGCTGAACTCGGGAACCCCGCTGAGTGCGAGAAGTACTCGCGCCGCAGAGCCGCGGTACTTGATGTTGCGCACGTGGCGCACGAACTTTGCGTCGAGGGTGTAGGGGTCGAGGAGTTCGAAGAATGTGGTGCGAGGGTCGGCGTTCGAGACGATCACGGACGCGCGCAGGATCCCCTCTCCCGCGAGCTTCACACCTACCGCTCGGCCGTTCTCAGTCGCGATGCTCTCCACTCGAGCCGACGTGCGAATCTCTGCGCCAAACGCCCGGGCGGACGCCGCGAGGGCATCACTCAGCGCTCCGATGCCGCCCCTGACCGCGCCAGCGGAGCGCAAGAGCCCGGTGTCGGAGAGCGACCAGTAGTAGAGCAGCGCATAGGCGGTGCCCGCTTCCTTGGGTCCCCAGGTGATGTCGCGCACGCCGCTTGCGGCAATTACGCCTTTCACGACGTCGGATTCGAACCACTCGTCGAGCAAATCGGCCACGGGCATCGGCAGGACCCGCAGGAGATCGTTGACGTGTTTGCGGCCGAGTGCGCGCATAGGCCCGGCCAGTGACCGCACGCTGAGCAGGTCGCGCAGACTCACGTTTGGGAGGGCGGGCGGCTCGACCCGCGCGAGTCCGCCGATGACGGCCGCGATCTTCCCGACGAGTTCGACGAAGGCCGGATAGCGCTCGGCGTCTGCCCTCGAAAACTTTGCGATCTCCGCCGCGGTCTTCGCGCTGTCGCGCCAGATGGCGAGACTCGAACCGTCGGGCTGCGGTGCAAATACGACTGGGTCGACAGCCAGCATCTCCACGTCCGGTTTTAGATCGCGACGCACCTCCCGGCACAAGTAACCGCTGCCGTCCGCGCAGGTCGAAAAGCGAAAGCCGGGGAACACCTCTTCCGTCACCGCCGCACCGCCCACCTGATCCCTGCGTTCGAGCACCAGCACGCGGCGGCCCGCCTTGGCGAGATAGCCGGCCGTAACGAGTCCGTTGTGGCCAGCGCCAATTACGATTACGTCGTAGTTCTCGTTGTTGGTATTGACGTCGTCGGCCATCAGTTTCGGTCCCTCAAAATTTCGAGCGCCGCAAGGCGTCCGGGGCCGGACGTGATTCCGCCGCCGGGATGGGTGCCGGACCCGCACTGATAGTAGTTGCGGATAGGTGTACGGAAGTCTGCGTAGCCCGGGGCGGGCCGTAGAAAGAAGAGCTGATCGAGGGTGAGTTCTCCGTGGAAGATATTGCCCTCGCTGAGGCCGAACACCTGCTCGAGGTCCCAGGGTGTCAGCACCTGCTTGTGCAAGATGAGTTCCTTCAGGTTCGGTGCGAACTCAGTGAGGGTATCGATCACTGCGTTGCCGAAAGCCTCGCGCTGCTGATCTTTGTTCCCGTACTCAGGCATTTCGTAGGAAGCGTATTGCACGAAGATTGACATCACGTGCTTTCCGGGCGGAGCCATCGTGGGGTCGATCGTGCTGGGAATGATGATGTCCATGTAAGGACGTTTCGAGAAGCCCCCGTAGCTCGAGTCGTCGTAGGCGCGCTCGAGGTAGTCCGTGCTCGGGCAGATCTCGATCGTCTGCACGGGCAAGTCGTCCTTCATCGCAGTGAACCTGGGCAGGGCGTCGAGGGAAAGATTGACCTTGCCCGACGAGCCGCGGAACTTGAAGCGATCGATCGCAGCAACGAAATCGTCGGGGAGTTCCTTCTCCTCGACGAGTTTGCGGAACGTGACCCGAGGATCGCAGCCCGACACGACGGTGTTGGCATAGATCTCGTCGCCGTTCTCGAGGGCGACACCCACCGCCCGACCATTTCTCACGATCACCTGGGAGACCGGTGCCTCGGTACGGATCTCGGCGCCGTAGCTGCGGGCGGCGCTCGCGATGGCCTCGCTCACACCGCCGGTCCCGCCCCGTTGCCAGCCCCAGGCGGTGAACGCGCCGTCCAATTCGCCCATGTAGTGGTGCAGCAGTACGTAGGCCGTGCCCGGAGACTTGGGCCCGAGCTTCGTACCGATGATGCCGTTGAGGCCGTACAGCGCCTTGATGATGTCGGTCTCGAACCACTCGTCGAGAAGATCGGAGACGCTCATCGTCATGATCTTCGTGAGATCGTGAAAAGTGTCCGGGCCGAGTTGCTGGAGGTGCTTGCCAAAGTCCCGCAGTGTGCGCAGGCCCCGCAGTCCCGGATTCGCAGGGTCGGGCGGCACCATGCTCAGGATTGGCTTTACCGCGTGCGCCATCTTGTACATGAGCTGATCGAACTTCGGGAAGATGTCGGCGTCGCGCTTCGAGTGTCGCAGGATCTCTTCGCGTGTGCTGGCCTCGTCCGGATGGGTCGCGAAGTAGTCTCCGTTCTCCATCGGCACAAACGAACTTTGGAGCGGGAGGAGGTGCAGCCCGTGCTTGGCGAGCTCGAGTTCCCGGATCACCTCGGGGCGAAGCAGGCTCACGACGTAGGAGCACACCGTGTAACGGAAACCCGGGTAAAGCTCCTCGGTTACCGCTGCACCGCCGAGCACGTATCGGCGTTCGAGCACGAGGGTCTTGCGTCCGGCCTTTGCGAGGTAGGCCGCGCAGGTCAGACCGTTGTGACCGCCGCCGATGATGATCGCGTCGTACTTGTCCGCGCTAGCTGCGGTCATGAAAGTGTTTCCTTCTTGCGCGCAGGATCGAAGAACGGGAGCTTCACGACTTCTGCGGGAACCTGATAGCGGCGGCCCTCGACGGTCTCCTCGAGAAAAATCCGGCTACCGGGTTTCGCATACTGGGGACGCACGCGCGCGATCACAACATACAGTTTGAGGATCGGAGACCAGGTGCCGCTGGTCGCCTTGCCGATCGGTGTGCCCGGCTCGTTGCGTGCGTAGACGGGCACCGCCGAGTTCCACGACGTGTACGGGAGCTGAAGCGGCATGCCGTAATCGGCGTAGATTTTTTCGAGTGCGAGGATGTCGACGACGAGCCCGACGGTCTGCCAGTCGGGTCCCCGCTCTCTCTCCTTGCGGAGCGCTGTGCGCCCGACGAACGAGTCCTTGCCGAGTTTCACGGTCCAACCCAGGCCGAGTTCGTAGGGCGTGGATTTCTGAACTTCGAAAAACGTGTGGACGGACGACACGAAGTCGACCTCGACCAGCAGCAGACCTGCTTCGATGCGCACGATGTCGAGGGCCACGAGGCCGGCGGGCTGCAGGTTGTAGGCCCGACCCGTATCGGCGATCGCCTCCCAGACCCGCCCGGCGTACTTCGCCTCGACGAAGATCTCAAAACCCAGGTCTCCGGTGTAGCCCGTGCGCGCGATTCGCACCGGCGCACCCGCCAACTCGTCTTCGACCTGGTAGAAGAACGGCAGGCGGCCGAGATCTGTACGGGTCAGCTGCTGCAGCAAGTCGCGCGATGTCGGACCCTGAAGGGCGAGCGCCCCGAAGTCGTGGGTTGTGTCTTCGATCTCGACCTCGAGCCCCAGGGCGTTGTCCTGTAACCAGTCGATGGTCGGCATTGCCGCGGTCAGGCGATAGCTGTCTTCGCCTATCCGCGCGAGGGTTCCGTCGTCGATGATCTTTCCGTCGTCGTCGCACCAGGTCGTGTACAAGACCTGATCTCTTTGGCACTTCGACACGTCGCGCGTCACCACGCGATCGAGCAGTCGGCCCGCGTCCCGGCCGCGCACGTGGTACTTAAAAAGCGGCGAGACATCGAAGAGCGCAGCAGAGGTCCGCACTGCGTTGTACTCGCGCATGTGATCGAGTTCGTAGCTCTCCGCCGACAAGTAGCCGGCCCACTCTTGCCAGTTCTGACTGGTACACAGTTCCGAGGTGTGAGCGTGGAACGGGCTTTTGCGGGGCATCGCTCTCTATTTCTCTCTTTTAATAAGTTGTCAGGAGTTGCGGGAGTCGGGACCTTCGTCAGAGTAACGTGGCAAGTCGTCGTCAATGTGTAGCCAGGGCACGCAGGACCCGACCCAGATATGGTACTCCGGCTCAATGGATCCGGGATCGTCCAAGGTTGCGATATTAACATCGATCCGCGAGGGATTAACGGCGACCAGGAAGGCGATCTGGGTGCCACAGCTCGCGCAAAATTCCCGCAGCCCCTCGGGCGAAGACCGATACGCCTTGGGCTTACCCTGCTTGTAGGAGAAACTCGCGATCGGAAAGCTTGCCCAGGCGAGAACTGGAGCGCCGCTCGAGCGTCGACAGAGTCGGCAGTGACAGTAGCCGGCGTCAATCAATCTGCGGGCCTCGTATCGCAGCTCCCCGCAGAGGCAGCCGCCGATGTAGAGCCTTTCTTCTGTCACGCAGCAGAGCTTATCAGCGACCCCGCGATCGCGTCAGTCCGTGGTGCCGTCGAGAGTCAGGAGACGGGGGTAGAGATCGGGCCGGCGATCCCGGAAGAATCCCCAGGACGCACGTCTCGTCCGCTGCGCGTCGAGGTCGAAGGTCGCCGTCAAGACCGTCTGCTCGTCCGTCGAAGCCTCGGCGACGATCTCGCCGTCGATGTCGGTGATGAACGAGGAGCCGTAGAACGTGAGCTTCGAGGCCGATTCCTCCGTACCGATCCGGTTCGAGGCGACGACCGGGATCAGGTTCGCGGCGGCGTGGCCCTGCATCACCCGTTGCCATGAACGCCTCGAGTCGACGGGATCGTGCTGGGGCTCGTCTCCGATGGCCGTGGGATAGAAGAAGATCTCGGCGTCCAACAGAGCCATTGCCCGAGCGCACTCCGGGAACCACTGGTCCCAGCAGATCGCCGCGCCGATGTTGCCGTAGCGGGTCTTCCAGACTCGGAAGCCCGTGTCGCCGGGGTTGAAGTAGTACTTCTCTTCGTAGCCTGGGCCGTCCGGAATATGGCTCTTGCGATAGATGCCCATCACGCTGCCGTCCGCGTCGACGATCGCGAGCGAATTGAAATATGCATTGCCCGCACGCTCGAAGAAGCTGACGGGCAGGACCACCTCGAGCTCCCTCGCGAGTGCCGACATCTTTGCGATCGTCGGGTGCCCGTCCAGCGGCTTTGCCAGTTCGAAATATTCTTCTCGCTCCTCGGCTGGGAAGTATGGCGTTTCGAAGAGTTCCTGAATCTGAATGATGTTCGCCCCTCGCGAGGCCGCTTCCCGGACCAGCTCCAGCGCGCGCGCGACGTTTGCGTCCAGGTCCCACGTGCAGGCCATCTGGGTGGCCGCAACGGTGACTTCTCTCATGGCTTTGGCTCCTGTTGCGTGATGCAGTGAACACATCCCCCGGACCGGACGATGTTGATGCCGGGTACCGGCACCACGACGCGGTCGGGGAAGGCGCGCTCGATTGCTTCGATGGCGGGCTTGTCCGCCGGGTCGTCGAACACGGGGAGCACGATCCCGCCGTTCGCGATGTAGAAGTTGATGTACGACATCGGGAGGCGTTCGCCCTGGAATTCCCTGCGACTCGGCTGGCAAATCTCGATGATTTCCAGCGACCGACCCGCGGCGTCCTTCGCGCTTCGGAGCCGCTCGAGGTTTTCCTGTAGCGGTGCATACTGAGAGTCCGCCCGATCCTCCGCAACCAGCGCCGCCACGATCCCGGGCCGGACGAAGCATGCGAGATTGTCCACGTGACCGTCGGTTGAGTCGACGTCGAGGGCGTTGTCGAGCCAGATCACCTTTTCCACACCGAGGTGTACGCGAAACACTTCCTCGGCCTTCGCCTTCGTGAGATCGGGGTTCCGGTTCGGATTCAGTACGACGTTCTCGGTTGTGAGAAGCGTGCCCTCTCCATCGGTGTGGATCGCACCGCCCTCGAGGATGAAGGGGGCCTCGAAGCGTCGCGCCCCCGAGTGCTTCAGGATGCGCCCGGCGACGAGCTTGTCGTTTTCGTAGTCGGGGGTGAGCTCGCCATAGTTGTTGAACGGCCAGTCGACGCCGCCCAGTCCCCCTCGCCCGTCGACGAGGTAGGTTGGCCCGGTGTCCCGGGTCCATGAATCGTCGATCTCGATTGCGAGAACCTCGACGGTGTCACCGCAGCGGGTCTGCGCGTCTGCGACGTGATCGGGGTTTGCGATCATCGTTACCGGCTCGAAGCGCGCGATCGCGCGCGCGACCGCCGCGTAGGCGTCGCGGCCGAGTGGCAGGTCGGGGAACACTTCCGGCTCGCATGGCCAGGACATCCAGCAGCGCGTATGCGGTGTCCATTCCGCGGGCATTCTATAACCGTCGTCGACTGGGTTTCCCATCCGGACATGCTACCAGCCATGCGGTCTCGGGTCGTTGGTCTGCTTATTTTTTCGACACACTGCCAGCGTGAGAAGTTCCCCGCTAGCGTTACCAGCATGAGGAACTACCTGCGCTGTGTATCCGTGATGCTCTCCCTCAATCTGCTGAGTATTGGCTGTGCGAACCCGTCTTACGCGCCCGAGCCGAAAGGCCAGGAACCCGTCGTCGAGGAGAGTGATCGAAGCAGTACCCTTCCGTTCATTGCGTCGAACGTGGTGGTCGTGATCGACCACTCGGCACTCGCCTTGCTCGCTTCGGGGATCGATGTCGACGGAAACGGCATCGTGGGACGCGATCGAAGCCAGGCGGACTGGATCTCCAGAGTTCCGACGGCCCCGCAGTTCTGGACGACCGACTCCGGCGACACGGTTCGTGCGCTACAGCTCCGGGTGGCGCGGACCCTCGTAGAGCGACTCGTCCTGCGGCAGAACCGCGTAGGCCTCGCGTCGTTCGCGGTTCGCTCGCGCTACAAGGTCGATGTCCTCCCCCTGCTCACCGATGTTTCGCAGGTGTTGGTACCGGTGGGCGCAACCGGAGCGGTGCTCGCAGCGCTCGATCACTTTCCTCCAGCGCACGCACAAAAGCGCACGGACCTCAGTCGCCTCCTCGAGCAAGCTGCACTGCTGCTGGACGAAGCGGTTACCCATTTCGAGCCGGTTCGTCCGCGCGTGCTCCTGTTGCTCTACCTCGGTCAACCCTCGGCACCAGACGGCAAGTACTGGTCGTCGCAACGGGCACTCGAGCGCGCAGCCGAACTTGGCAAGCGAGGTATCGCCGTGTGGGGCATCCCGATCGGCCCCGGAAAATTCGATTTTCTGGACGAGCTGACTCGTCGCAGCGGCGGTGGTGTCATACCGCTCGATCAACTCGATGCTCGATTCGCTCCGATCGTTCCGGGTGAATCCGGAGCCAACGTGCACGATATTCGCGGATGAAACTGCAGCGACGGCACTGGATTCTGTTGAGCGGATTTCTCGCAGTTGCTGCAGGCTTGACACTGTGGCTCAACGACCAGGCCGCGTACAGCAACATCCATTCCGAGGATTACGTCGGTCCCGATGCCTGTGTCGAGTGCCACGAGCAGAATCATCGGGATAACTTCGACTCCTGGCAGACGCATTCCCACAGAGTGATGAACCAGGATGCGACGGAAGAATCGGTCAAGGGTGATTTTTCCGGAGCGCGGCTCGACTATCAGGACGGGTACGTGATCTTCCACCGGATAGGACCGGCCTACCTGATGTCGATCTACGAGAATGGCGAACCCTTGAGACGCCTTCAGGTCACCCGCACCATCGGCTCGCTTTACGTGCAGTACTACATTGGCAAGCAGATCTTTGGTCCCGAGACGCGCAGGCATCCCTCCTATCACCTCGAGAACAAATTCAAGTTCGGCTACTCGATCACCCTGAAGCGCTGGCTGCCCGAACTCTTCTTTGATTCCACCGTAGCGCCGGAGAGCGAGTACCAGAAAGGCGGCGCCTACGGCAACTACTTCTACTCTGCGCCAGACCACCGCTGGAACACCACGTGTCTCATTTGTCACAACACTTATCCATACGAGCGGCGTCTCGTGAGCCTGGGCAGTTGGCTTGGGGGCTACCCGGAGGAATCCGTGAAGTGGCCCGGGGATGAGGCCTACGGCGGCGACGAGGATCTAATCAAGAAGTCGCAGCGTGTAACGCTGCCGCGTGATTTGGTCACGGTCGGGATCAGCTGCGAGAGCTGTCACTTCGGCGGCCGGGAGCACGCAAGCGAGAACAGGGAGATTCGCTTCGTCGCCACCTCACCGAAGATGACGATTGAGCACCCGATCACCAAGCAGCCCGCCGAGTCCGATCGCGACGACCCGTTCGTGATCAACTCGATCTGCGCGCAGTGCCACAGCGCGCATCTCAACCTCTACCCGAATGGGAGCCCATCCGTGAACTCGAACGAGTCCACGGCCCTTGCGAGCGGTGCCTGTGCGAGCGTCATCAAGTGTACGGACTGCCACAGCCCGCACGAACGCGGAGACCCCAGCGGTTCACCCGATCGCGAGAGCGATTTGCAGGCCTGCCTGAACTGCCATCCCCAGTTCGATGCGGCGGCGGATCGCGCGAAGCACACCCATCACTCTGACGCAGTTTCGTGTCTCGATTGTCACATGCCGAGGACGGTCTCCGGCCTGGACACCATCGTTCGCAGCCACCAGATCAGCAAGCCGATCGACCCCAGCATGATCGAGTCGGCGAGTCCGAACGCGTGCAACCTCTGTCATCTCGACAAACCGATCAGCTGGACCCTGACGCAACTCGAAAGGAACTGGAACCTTGCGCCGCCGCCGCGCGCTCGAGTGGAAGCCGGGTACGGCGGCAACCTGAACCGCCCCACCGGCGAAGTCTGGGTACAGTCAGCGAGCCAGTTCGTTCGGTCCGCGGCACTGGAAGCGTCCACCCGGTCTCCGCATCTGCAGGATCGGATCGCGCCCTTGATCCGGGGTCTCAGCGACGAGTTTCCGTACAATCGCACCCTGGCTCTCGTGGCTCTCGAGCGCCATATTGGGCGGCGGGTTTCCGTGGAAGAGTTTGATCTCGTGGCCGACGCTGAAGAGCGAGCACAGCGGGCCGCAGCGTTGGAAAATTCTCTGCGCGCCGCGGGCTGGTAGACCTCAATCTTCGGTCGCAGTGATCCAGTCGCGTAGGATCTCATGTTCCTGTTCGCTCAGGCGCGCCTCCCCGTGCAACAGCAGGTACTCCCAAGGCGGCATGGCCTCCTTTTCGATCTCCTCGAGGGCGTCCCGAAGCAGGCGTCGGCGCTTGTCGGGTCGGTAGGTCTTCCAGGTCGAGACGTTGAACTCCGAGCGAGCTTCCGCGATGGTGTAGGCGAGATACCAGGACACCGGTGCGACATATCCGTACCAGGGCCAGGTTGTTTCGTGGGAATGGCAGTCGTAGCAGGACTGCTTCATGATCGACTTGACTGCCGGTGGCGCCGGCAAGTCGAATTCAACGGGCGGGTTGTCTCGCTCGATGGGCACGAGTTGCAGCGCGACGACGAGACCCGCGATGGCGCCCAGCCATTTCCAACGTTTTTCGTTGCTGGACATCGGGCTATTTGTTCATCCCATTCATATCGTCGGCGTGTTCAGGGGAATTGGACAAGAGGCCCTGCAAGAGTTCCTGGCCCCGGGGCACGCCCGATGGGACTTCCAGGCTGACCCCCAGGATTTCGGGAACCCCCACGCCTGACGTCGTGAGCATCAGGTGGTAGCGGTTGAGTTCCGGCTTTCGCAGGATCCGCTTCAGGCCGTTCGGCCAACGCACCTCGATCGTCTTGACCTGCTCCCCCTTGCCGAGTCCGAAGTGCAGCGTCATCGCATGCTGTCCCATCAGCGTCTCGCCGGTGACTACGCGCCCGATCTGGATCCCTCCGGTTGTGTGGACAGTGACCGACGCGCCCACTGGTGAAGGCACACCGTTGCCCTGATCGCGCAGCTCCACACCGATCCAGGCGTTCCCGGTCTCGAGGCGATTGCGGTAGATGTGCAGCGTCTCTCCATCTAAGCCCAGATGTTCCGTCACGAGCAGGTCGACGCGCCCGTCGCGATCGAGGTCAGTGCTCACGGCCGAGCGGCTGTCGAATTGGTCCGCGACACCGAGCAGGAATGCGACGTCGATGAATCCCTTCTCGCGGCGGTTCATCAACAAGTGGTTCTTCTGGTAGCCATCCCAGGACTCCTTTCCAGACCGCAGCCCCATCGACGCCTCCGTGAACATGCTCGCGAGCGCTGGGTCTGGCTCCGACGAAGCATCGTAGAGGTCGTGGCTCCAAAAATTTGAACAGTAGTCCTGGGTGCTCTCCCCACTCTGGTGGCCGTTCGCGGCGAACAGGTCCGGGTCTCCGTCGTTGTCGAAGTCGAAAGGGGTCGTTCCCCAGGTCCAGCCCGTGCGGGCGACCTGGGATGCAAACTCTGACTCGTGCCAGCCGTCATCGCGCGCAACAAAGAGCCGGCTGCCGTAGGCCATCCGCATCCGCATCTCGGTTATTTCGGGGCGGTCCGCGCGAGCGAGCCCCAGGGACTCGAGCCGTCGAGCCGTCGTGGAGCCCATCCCGGCGACGAAGAAGTCGAGTTTGCCGTCGAGGTCGTAGTCGGCGAACGCGGCCGACATGCCGAACAAGTGGCGGTCACCGAGTAGCGTGTCGTTGGCGTCGGTGAAGTGACCCATTCCGTCGTTGTGGTAGAGATCGACGCCCGAGTAGTCGCTCACGACGAGCAGATCGAGATCCCCGTCCGAGTCGAGATCCACGAAGCTACTCGCGTAGGTGCGCCGGAAGCGCTTCGCGCTGAGTCCGGCCTCCTCCGTGGCGGGCGTAAAGTTCCCGTCGCCGTCGTTCACGAGCAGGTAGGAGGGGTATCCGTCGTTCGCGTCGTAGAACGGCGAGGGCATCTGTCCCCCGTTGTAGGCTGGCTTGTACTGGCCGAGCCAGACGTCGAGGTCGCCGTCCGCGTCGATGTCGCCGGCGGTTAGAACCGAAGGCCCGAGCAGTGGCTCGTCGAACGCAGTCACCAGCGGCTCACTGTCGAAATGCCCCCGCTCGTCTCCTAGATATAGAACGAGGTCGCCGCGCGCGCGCGAGGCGAGGAGGTCTGGATGGCCGTCCCCGTTGAAGTCCGCGATGACGCCGGCTTCCGTGAGCAGGTAGGGATGTGCCAGTAGTCGCGCGGATTCGAACTTGCCGTCTCCGCGATTCCATAGGACGCGCGCGCTTCGCACCATGACGACATCGACGAGGCCGTCGCGATCGAGGTCGGAAAGCAGTAGCGGGTGAATGCCCGAGTAGAGGTCGGGGCGGTCGGGTGACTGAATCGAGAAGATTCGTTCGAAGGCCGGTGGACCTTTCCGAACGAGCATTTCGAGGCCGGTCGCATCGACCTGGGTGGGGGCAAAGTGACCGGCTGCATCTCGCGCAGCGGACCACTCGACTGCGAGGTCGCCCTCGACGCTGATCCGGCGCTCGCCCGCCGTCGCGGTCAGGTGCAGGACGATGGAGACGAGCGATCGCGCTGGCGCATCCGTTTGCGCCGGCTCGAAGCGCGCGTGGTGCCACTCGGACTGGATGAGTTGGTATCCGCCCGCCGCGAGTTCGCGAACGAACGCGGACCACTGCGACGAATTGAGCCTGCGGTGTGGCTGGCTCAACTCGAAGCGCTCGATGTCGTGGTCCAGGGTTTCGACCAGGACGGGTTTGCCAATTGTGATGCGCTCGAGGGCAACGCTGGCCAGAACCTCGGCCTTTGCGCTCGGATCGCCGCGCCGGTCCGCTGCGAGCAGCGCGTCCCACAACACGACGAGCGATTGCTCGTACTCCTGGGCGAGCCGCTCGTCGGCCCAGACGGTCTCGTCGAGCCGAGCGCGCTGCGCCCGCCACTCTTCGAGTGATGAGGGTCGGTCGACGCCTTCTCCGCACGCGAGTCCGAAGGCCAGGACGCCGATCAGGGCGAATTCAACGCAGCGGTGCACGAGTCGAGATGCGAGGGAGCGAGTCATCTGGCAAGAGTAAGCCACCCGGGCGTGATAGACTCCACCACCGATGAGGGCGCGCCGGATTCTCCTATTGTTTGTCGGGCTCGCGTGCATCGCGGCGTTCGTCCTCCTTCTATTGTCTTTTCGCAGGTCGGAGCCTCAACGCCCCTCCCAACAAGATTCCCAACGACATTTCCAACAACAGCCCCAATCCGACCACGTGCACGCAGTGTGCAGCAGCTGCCATCTCTTCCCGGCGCCAGAACTGCTTCCTCGCCCGGTCTGGCGAACCCAGATCGAGCACATGGCGTTCCTCATGGACTCCCAAGCTGGGAGCCCCACGGTATTCGATTTCGACGTCGAAGGCTTCATTGCCTGGTACGAGAGCCGGGCACCCGAACGGCTGCTGATGGAGAAGGCCATTACCTCGGTCAACTCCGGCAAATCCGCGCCCCTTCAATTCGACTTCCGTTCGCTCCGACTGGGGCGTGAGAGCGGGCCGGGGGTCGCGACGGTCGGGCGCTTGGGATCCCTGCTCGCGGTGCCCAACATGGCGTTCGGCAGCATCCATCTCCTCTCGTGGGAGACCGGACCGCGCCTGATCGGACGGGCCCGGCATCCGGTGCGCGTGTCGGAGATCGATCTCGATGGCAACGGCCTCAACGACCTCTTGATCGCCGATCTCGGCGACACGTTGCCGACGGATGATCTGACGGGGCGCGTCCTCATCGCGCTTCAGCTCGAACCCGGCGAGTTTGAGCTTCGGACTCTCGCCGACGATATCGGTCGCGTCGCCGACGTTCGTCCCCAGGACCTCGACCTCGACGGCGACATGGATCTGGTCGTTGCCGCGTTCGGGTACCTGCACGAGGGCGGGGTGTACGTGATGCGCAACGAGACTGTCTCCGACGTGTTCGACTTCCGCCTGGAGCTCGTCATCGAACGGGCGGGCGCGGTGTCGATCATCCCGGTCACCGATCTTCAGCCGGGGACTGGCCCGGGTTTCGTGGTGGCCTTTGCCCAGGAACACGAGATCGTTTCGCTGTTTCTTCCGCGGGATTCGGGGGGCTACGAAGAACGCGTCCTGTTTCGAGCGCCGCACCCGGCCTGGGGCACGAGTCACCTCGCAGCCGTCGACCTCGACGCAGACGGCGACATCGACTTCCTGCTGACGAACGGAGACACGCTCGACGACGGCATCGCGTTCAAGCCCTATCACGGCATCACCTGGCTCGAGAACCGGGGCGAGGAAGGCTTTCACCCGCATCCAATCGGTCGGCTCTACGGCGCGCACGCAGCCGTTGCCGGTGACCTCGATGGGGACGGAGATCTCGACATCGTCGCCAGCGGGTTCCTGCCCCAGATCGAACTCCCGGTTCCCCAGAACGCCATGCGCCTCGACTCCGTGGTCTGGTTCGAGCGCGACGGCGACGCCTGGATTCCCTGGGAGATCGAGTCGGGTCACCCCCGACATACCGGCGTGACCCTGTTCGACCTCGACGCAGACGGCCGGCTGGACATCGTCGCGGCCGTCAACCGGGCGTGGGACATCACTCCGACCGAGACCGGCCCGTCCCTCGAAGTGTGGTTCAACCGAGGTCCGCGCTAGCGAATCTCGGACCGGCGTCAGATGTTGGGTTCGACCAGATTGCTCGGTGCGTTCAGGTCTGCAGTGGCGGTCTTGCGCATGACCAGGGTCGCAATCCAGTAGGTGAACGCGGGCACGATACAGGCCGCGACCGACGCCGGCATGTATCGGAACAGCTCGTGGGTCGCCCCGGTGATCGGGTTGTAGAGGAAGATGTACAACGCCTGCCCGCCGACAAGGGACGCAAGGGCGGGCCAGTGGAAACCGTTGCTGTAGTGGTAGGCGCCACTCGAAGACCCTTCGAAGATCGCCCACAGCGACAGCCGCTGCCGTCGCAGGACAATGAAGTCAATGAACACGATGCCGACGATCGGCGCGTACATCGTGCCGTTGTACGCGAGAAAGGCGTCCCCCATGCCGAAGAGTTCGTGTGGCCAGAACACGAACGGAACACACGGCATGATGGCCAGCAGCATCAGCCGCTTCCACTTCATTTCCCGCAGGCCCGGCACATGACGCAGTGCCAGCCCGCTCGCGAAAAGCGAGACCGCAGTAGACGTCACATTTGCGAGAGCCACGAAGCCGAGTGCGAGCACCCCTATGGCCACACCGCCAATCGGAATCATCCACTCCGTCGGGTCGCTAGACCGCACGACAAGCGATGAGAACAGGCCGACACAACACACGAGCGCTCCCGCGAATCCGAGCTGCATCAACTCCGGGTAGATTGCGTTGCGTCGGGACCGCGTGTTGCGGGCCAGGAACCCGATTCCACCCCACCACGAGATGCCGGCCGCGATGCCGAGTTCGAGCGCGACCATGTAGTTGATGAAGGGCGACGGACCTGGATTGAGGGGCTCGGCGGCGGCGATCGTTTCCCAACCCTTGTCGTGTAGCAGCACATACAACATGAAAATGACCAGCAGCCCGAGGCCCGGTGTGATGATCGCATTCGCGAGTTTGAGCAGGTGCACGCCCCGGGTCACGATCAGATACGAGAGCCACAGCCCGAGCGCGACGCCGGCCCCGACGACCCAGCTGCCCGGGTGGTAGCCGAGCGCCTCGGCGATATTGTGAATGCCGTTTCCGAACATCACGAGAATCAGTCCCGACCAGCCCAGCATGTTGATCAGGTAGAAGATCAGCATGAGTTGGGCGCCGCGCTGACCGAAGGCGGGCTTGCAGGCGTCCATCTGTTCGAGCCCGTAGCGCTGGGCCGCAATCGAGAGCGGCATGGTCGTCACGAACACGCCGAT
>JADFNE010000055.1 GCA_022563535.1 Myxococcales bacterium | reverse complement strand
CGTTTTTTGATCTTTTCACGCTCGGTGATGATCCTGTACTTCCGCCCGAAGTAGACATCGGCGGGTGTCACGTTGTCGAGAGCTTCGTGGTAGCGCTCGTTGTTGTAGTACGCGACGAAGTCGCGCAGGGCCTCCTTCAGTTCCCCTGGAAAATAGTAGTGCTCCAGCTTGACCACGTTCTTCATTGTCCGGTGCCAACGTTCGATCTTGCCCTGAGTTTGAGGATGGTATGGAGCACCGCGGGTGTGCGTCATCTTCCGCTCGTCCAGGTAGTCGCGGAGCTCTCCCGAGAGATACGCTGGACCGTAGTACATCACGAATGAGCCATGACTGGTCGCACTTTCGTAGGCTTGAAGTGCACACCTCAACCCTGACTCCGGAGGACCAGCCATGACCACGATTCGATGTACCACGGATCAAGCAACCTGGGTAGGTATCGATATCGCCAAGAAATTCAACGATGTCCTGATCGAGCAACCGGGGCGTCGGAGGCAGCACTTCAAAGTTGCGAACCAGCTCGAGGACTACCGCCGCTTTGCGAAGTTTCTCGGTGATCTTGACGAGCGACCTGTCATCGGATTTGAGGCCACGGGCAACTATCACCGGCCCCTTGCTTTCTTTTTGGCTGAGAAGGGATTTTCGCTGCGCCTGATCTCGTCAGTTGCGGCAGCACGAACGAGAGAAGCTCTCTACAACTCATGGGACAAGAACGACCCGAAGGATGCCCAGGTCATTGTCCATATGCTGAAGACCGGTGTGACGCAGCTTTACCACGACCCGCTCGTCCAGGGAATAAACGAGCTCCAGGAACTTTCGAAGACTCACTTCCAAATATCACTGCACAAGGTTCGGGTTCAACACAGCATTCTTACGCACTACCTCCCCCTGTACTTGCCGGAGGCCGAGAAGTACATGAAGAGCAAGCGCGCGCAGTGGTTTACCCATCTGATCGAGCGCTACCCGTGCCAGGCCGCTGTGACGAAATTCTCTCAGAAGGAATTCATCGACGACGCGTGGACCTACGTTGGACGCAAGGTCAACAAGACGGCCTTCCTCGAAGACTTCTACGCAACGGCCTCCCAGAGCATCGGGTTGCCGGTTTCAGAGGATTCTGAGGCAATTCGAATGTTTCGGATCGTACTTCGGGAACACCAGCGGCTCTGCGAAATTCGCGCGGATATCGAGAAAGAGGCGGAGTCCTTTCTTGCGAACAACGCAGACTACGCCCGCTTGAAGACTCTACCCGGTGTAGGACCCATCGTCGCGCTCACGATCCTGGCCGAAGCTGGCGACCTTCGGCGATTCTCCCACCATCGTCAATTCCTCAAGTTCTGCGGCCTCGATCTCTCATCGCAACAATCTGGACAATTCAGGGGGAAGAAGAAGCTCTCAAAGCGCGGGAATCGTCGATTACGATATGTCTTCTGGTTGGCGGCCACAGTGGCGATACGGATGCGCGAGAACAGCTTCCGAGACAAGTACGCGCGCTACGTCGCGTCCGACCCAACGAACGCGGATCTCAAGCGCAAAGCATTTACCGCGGTGGCAGCCAAGATGGCGCGCGTCGCACATGGCATGATCAAACACGAAACGAACTATCGCCCTTTCTACGAAAGGGCGGTTCCAGGCGGAACAATCCCTGCGCAGGGCCGTTGAGGCGATACTGACCTCGTAGATAATGCTTGGATCTTCCGCCTGGAACTCAGATTGTTTTAAGTACAGTGGAGACCACTCGCTGTGGATCTCGTGTCACTATGGTCAGTCGAGATTTCGTTTTACGGTGGAAGTCGCTTGGCGAATGCATTTTGGAAGAACAGGCGTCGGACACTATTCGGCCGGACGGGAGAGAACTATGCAAACAAAGGGGTTGACTCCGTACTTAGTACGTTGTCGCTCAGCAGTCGCGGACGATGCTTGATTCGCACTCGGTCCACACCGGTGATCGCGAGGGCCCGGTCGAGGGTCTCGGTGACATCGGTCGCGCCCATCGTTGGCGTCAGCTTCCACGCAACGATGTAGCGCGAGAAGTCGTCGAGTACGGTTGACAGGTAGTACCAACCCCAGCCGATGATCCGGAAGTACGTGAAGTCCGTCTGCCACATCTCATGCACCCGTGTCGTTGGGTGCTGGAAGCGATCCGAGGCGCGCATCAGAATGTAGGCCGGGCTCGTGATCAGATCGGCGTTCTTCAAGATCCGCTAGACACTCGATTCGGACACGAAGTAGCGTTTCTCGTCGGTGTAGTGGCAGGCGAGTTCCCGTGGCGAGAGGTCAGTCCGTGCAAGCGCAAGCTCGAGCACATCGTCCCGCACAGGTGTTGGAATCGCGTTCCAACGGGGCCTGGGGGCAGGCTTCTTGTCGTGCAGCCCATCGAAGCCCAACGACATGTAGCGTTCATACCAGCCATAAAACGTGCTGCTGGGCACTCCCAGCTGCCGCAGCGTCACTTGCACGGGCAGGTCCGTCCCCTCGACCAGGGGCGGATGATCTCCATCTTCTCGGAGGCCGTGCGTCTCACGTAAAATCCTCCTCGCCATCACTTCATGAAGAGCGCGTCAGACTTTTTTTGAGTACCCGGTTCTTCAGAGTGATCTCGGCCACCACCTCCTTGAGCTCTCGGTTCTCCGCGCGCAGATCCTTGACTTCATCGCTGGTCGCTTCGCGAACCGTGTCCCCCGCCAACTGCTTCTTGCCCGCCTCCAAGAAGTCCTTGCGCAAGCGGTAGTACAAGTTCGAGGCGATGCCCTCCCGGCGGCACAGCTCAGAAATGCTCTGCTCGCCACGAAGACCCTCGAGTACGATGCGGATCTTCTCTTCGGGGGAAAACTTGCGGCGGGTGCGGCGACGGATCTCGCGCACTGCGGCTTCAGTGGATTGCTTTCGTTCCTTGCTCATGTCGAGACTCTCCTTGGGGTTCCAGGCCCCGGGAAGTGTCTCTTAGCTCAGACCGCCTAAATCTCCGAATCTTGCTGACGGGCTACAGTCTGCTGGGAGCGACAGGAACACAACGAACCAGACCACAAGCACAGCCGCGAGGCACAGCAAACCGATTCCCATAACGCGCCAGTGTGAGTGTTTCGAGCCACCCGATTTGATGAACACATTGAAACTTTGGCCTTGTAGCCATCGCGCGATCATAAAGAGAACCACAGCAGGGAAGCCTTGTATAAAGGAATTGTTGCCTCCTGGTGTAGCCACGAATGGCGCCAAGGCGAACAACATGATGGTTGCGACTAGACCCAAGGCAAGGGTAGGGGCGCGCTTTTCCGGTGAGCCGAATAGTGAAAAATTGGAGGCTAGCAGGATGCAGCCTGCAACCGGAGAGCCCAACAAGGTTGCGCCACTGATCTGCCCTGGCGAGTACGCCTTCAGAGGTCGAGATTGAACTCCAATGGGCGTCGGGTCAAGCCCAGGATTCGCCTGCTCCATTCGCGTCGCTACCTAACAGATCGGCGCTCAGTTGCCGACCCCGGTTGGTGTTGCAGAGACAGCATACCACTGAGAAGGCCCGGCGCGCAGAGCAGAGTCTCGCTATCCCCCTTGCTAGTCGCTGACTACCTTGTTTCCCGTCAGCAGAACTCGGACTTTCAGACGCCCTAATCTAAGAGGCACTTTACGGGGCCAGGAACCCCAAGGAGAGTCTCGACATGAGCAAGGAACGGAAGCAATCCACTGAAGCCGCAGTGCGAGAGATCCGACGGAAGACACGTAGGAAGTTTGCTCCGGAAGAAAAGATTCGGATCGTGCTCGAGGGGCCCCGAGGCGAGCAGAGCATCTCGGAGCCCCGAAGACAGGGGTGGCTCTCTCGTTTCAGGTTTGACATAAGCTGGTTATCGGCAATTTCTTCAAATTCGCGGCTTAATTTTACTATTCTCCTCCACGCGGGCTTGCTGATGGTCCCCCGACTCCTTCTTCAGATACAAGACGATCCTCGGCAATAAACTTCGTGCTCGACATCCGAAGTAACAAAAAGCTGAGGCGACCATCGCTTGCAACATTCTGAATCGGATGATTGCCCTCGGCAGGCCAGTGTCCTGCGCCATCAGCAGCGAATAGAGAACGCGGAAGCGGGGAATCGCTGCCGCGTTTCGATCTATGCACCAGCGCCGTGCATCGGCGTCGAGAATCTGCTGAGAATGGCGGCATGACAACAACGGATGGGCGAAGCACCCGCCTAGCAAGAATAGCTAGCAGACGCACCCAGCGAAGCTAGAATGCGTAACTGCATGGAGCGCCCATATGCACTTGGGCACCGACGACAGGAGACTGCCGCATGTCCCGCTCCTGTAAGATCATCGCCTCCGGGCGGGTGAAGGACGCCGAGCGCCAGGGTAAGGCCGTCCCCGAAAAGGATTTGAGGCAACTCCTCGACTCCCTCGCGACGAGCGAGGAGCGATACCGCACCCTCGTCGAATGCTCGCCCTACTGCATCCACGAGATCGACGCCAGCGGTCGCATCTGTTCCATGAACCCCGCCGGCCTGCTCATGGCGAATTTCGAGAGCGAGAGCCAGGCTATCGGGCTCGACTACCTGGAGTTCGTGAGTGAGCCCGACGCCAATCGCATCACCACACTGATGAGCGAGGCTTATCTCGGAGAGAGTTCGGAGTTTGAGTTCTGCTCGCGGGACGGCAGCTTCTATCAGTCCACGTTCGTTCCCATCCGGGACCAGGACGAGAAGGTCGTCCGCTTGATGGGTATCAGTATGAACATCACAGAGCGCAAGCGGGAAGAGAAGGAGCGCTTGCGCCTGGTGGAAGCTCTGAGAGAGAAGGAGGCGCAGAAGGCAGACAGCCTGAGAGTGATGGCGGGGGCCATCGCCCACAACTTCAATAACGAGTTGACGGCGCTTTGCGGTCACTTGGAACTGGCCCAAGTGCAGCTGGCCGCCGGGTCTCCCGGCGCGGAGTTCCTAAGCGAAGCGATGAAGTCGGCGGAACGTTTCGCCGAATGGAGCGGGCTCCTGCTCGTCTACGTGGGTGGCGCGATCCGCACCTTCGAGTCGGTCGAGGTCAATGACCTCCTGGACAGCTGCCGCGAAAGTTTGTTGGCGCAGACTCGCGGCCACGGCACTTTCGGCATGCGGCTGCCGGACGAGAGCGTCACCATCCATGGGAATCGCAGTCAGCTCGGGCAGCTGCTGGTGGCGCTCGTCACCAACGCCGTAGAAGCGATCGACTGCTCCGACCACGCGCAGGGAGAGGACGCGGGGCAGGTCGAGCTCGTCGCCCGAGTCTGCGAGGTTCAGCCTGGCGACCTGGCCGGCACGAGCGAGCCGGAAGCTCGACCGGGCCGTTACGTGCGAATCTCGATCTCCGACGATGGCTGCGGGATCGGGAGCGAGTGCCTCGAGAAGCTCTTCGACCCCTTCTACACGACCAAGTTCGTCGGACGCGGTCTGGGCCTGCCGGTTGCGCTGGGGATCGTGCGCGGACACGGTGGCGCGATCGGCGTGACGAGTGTGATCGGCGAAGGCACGACGGTAGACGTCTATTTTCCGGTCGAGCGCGGGATCTGACTATTCATCGCGGTGCAGGCCAAAAACGGGTACCTGTGCATCGTCATCAAGCCAAATCCAGCCTAGGCAGCCCTTCGGAGTTCGCGCGAGTAGCGATGATGCAGCCCTCCGACCCGCGAAATCGCGACGACCTCACCCATTTCTCGGGGTTCGATCGGTCGTACGTCGACTACCACGCGGACCGAACCCATCTCGGACTTGAAAAGGACACTCCTGCAAAACGGACTGTCGAATCGCGCGAAAACGGGAAGGTCGTCTCGATTCCTCGCGTGGGTGGGCTGCACCATCGGTATTCGCGAGAGCTGCAAAGGGCTGCCTAGAAGGGGTTTGGCTCAAAGACGAGGGACCGGAACCACAGTCGCTCTTGCGTATCAGCTAGCACACGATTCTTGCATTGTGTGTCGTTCTTGCTTAGCCTCGAGTACCTGATTGACGCTATATTCGGTCATGAGCGTCGACATTCGAATGAGCTGAGTCCCTCCTCGCGCTAGGTGCACATTCCAGGCGGGAGGTCAGGTTGGAGGATCGGACACCACAGGTTCCCTGATCGCCCAATACGCGTTGGGGAGCGGAGGAGAAACCAACGCCATTCAAACGCATTTCTCTACCCAAAACTAGAAACGAGTTTCTGCTCGAGTCGCTTTATGCGGGGATCTTCAGTGGCTCGGCGGTAGCGATCTTGTTCTTGATGGTCGACACCATGGACGGTCGACCCCTCTACACGCCGACACTCTTCGGAAGTGTGCTCTTCTTCGGAATCGACGCAGAAGATGTGAAGGTCCGCTTCGACGCCATCGCACTCTTCAGCATCCTACACATTGCTGTCTTCACGGCCCTCGGCGCCGGAATTTCGTTGTTGGTTCACGAGTTCGAGCTACACGCAAAACGCCCCGTTTTGATGCTCCTGCTGCTGTTTGCGGCCATCGAGGCGACCTTCTTCGTGGTAGCTCCACTGGCCCTGCCCGGCGTGATCGAGAGTTTGGGCATCGTCCGCGTCGGTGTCGCGAACCTGATGGCGGCCAGTGCGTTGACGGCCTTCTTCGTGATTACCCACCATTCAAAGACCCGAGGGATGTTCAAGCACGTTACCGCCGATTTCATCTTCGACACTTTCTACTCCGCCGCAGTAGGCGGCACAGCCGTCGCCATGTTCTTCTTCGTGGTCGATATCGTGGACGGCCATCCCTTCTTTACGCCGGCGCTGATCGGCCACGTGCTGTTCCTCGGCGCCTCACCGGATTCCGTGATCAACCCCAAGATGACGAGCGAAATCATCTACATCATCCCACTACACTTCATCTCGTCGCTCGCGATGGGTTATGTCGTTACCTGGATGGTTCACGCCATCGAGTTGCGCGCGCGGCATCCTGTGGAGGTGCTGCTGGCCCTCTTTGTAATCGTCGAAGTGAGCTTCTTGCTCGTGGTGCCACTGCTGGTGCCCGGCGTGATCGAGAGGTTGGGAGTCGTCCGGGTCTTGTGCGCGAACCTGTTCGGCGCGGCTTCGATGACGTACTTCTATGTGTGGTCTCACACCGAGGTACCGGGCGAGGTAGTCGCGCAGGTTCCAGCCGCGACTGCTCCAATTGATCCCGCCGAGTCCGAGGTGCCACAGAGGGCCACGAATCCCTCTTGAACGCGTCGGAATCCCCCGGCCTGCACGGCGAGTAGCTCGGGGGATTAGCCGTTTCTGTGTTGCGGAAGGATTGCGCGCGAATCACCGCTTCGCAGGGCGCTCTCCAGGCGGTCGATGTCGACGGGCTTGGTCAGGCAGGCGGTCGCTCCAAGTTCAATGGCTCTTTGGGCAGTTTCACCGCTGTGGTAGCCGTCGAGGGCTGCGATGACGGTCGATGGAGAGCGATCCTTGAATATGCTGATCACGTCGAGGCCGCTTTCGGGGTGTAGCCAGAGATCGATCACGGCGTAGCGATAGCTGAGGTGGGACTTCTGCTCGACGGCTTCCAATCCGTCGAGACACTCCACGCGGTAACCGCGATCTTGAAACTCCAGGGCCAGGGTGTCTGCAAATCGTTGGTCATACTCTACGATGAGGAGTGTCTCCTCTCTGTGGATCACCACGCTTCGGACACCGGTGGGCGCGGCGCCGGGCTAGGAGCTGACACGAGGTTCTGAAGCCCAGGCTGCGCTCGTTTGTTCGACACTTCTGCCCGCTTCGTCGAGCTCGGCTGACCTCCGGATCCAAAAGAGCAGCAGCGAAGCGAGCAACAGCAGGACCGTGCCCACCACCCCGAGCAGGACCAGCACCCCTGCCTGGACCCCCTTGGTCATCGGGGAGTTCGGGTCTCCGTAGCAGACCGAGCAGGCCATCGCGGATTGCGCGCTCGAGATTGCGAAGAAGCAAATCAGGAGCGTCGATACGATCTTCGCGGTTCCGTTCTGGCTCATAAGTAGCTCTCGTTCTTCAGCTTGCGCAGAAACCAGTTCCCGTACCACACGAGCAGACCGCTCCCGAGAAAAGATCCCACGCCGAGGCCCAAGTGAACCCAGTTCCCGGTTTGACTGAAGTCACGAGTCCCCCAGACCCCGAAACCAATACAGAGCCACGTCGATACGACGATGAAGAATATGTGGAAGGCTTTTAGAGACATTGGTTTCGTCCGTAAGTCGAGCTACAGAAAACTACGCTACAGCGGCCACAACGGGCCGGTTCCAGTCTCCGTCGCGAGGGGCACGAGCATCAGGGTGATGAAAAAGGCGGCACAGAGGGCCAGGAGGTAGTAAATCACCTTTTCCTCTGAGACGAGATGCATGAAGTAGGCCGCCACCAGGCTCGCTTTCACTGAGGCCACGGCGATCGCGACCGCGATCGCATAACTCGTCGGTAGATCCAGATAGGAGATCGCGACCGTGACGACCGTCAGAACACCCAGGGCAGCAAATACCATCAGGTACACCTTGACGTGTTGCTTCACATGTTCGGCATCGGACTCGCTCATGGTGAACTCCTACAGTAGATACAATACGGGAAAGAGGAAGATCCAGACCAGATCCACGAAGTGCCAGTAGAGTCCGGAAATCTCGATACGGCCCTCATAGCGCACGCGCTCGGTCTTCCACAACTCCGCGCCGTACACCAGTAGCCACAGATTGACCAACACCCCGAGGAAGATATGCAGCGCGTGCAACCCGGTCAGGGTGAAGTACAGGCCATAGAATATGGACGGGTCGGTGGCCTCCGGCCACCCGACAGCGGGGTAGATGTGGTGGTCGAACTTGGCACCGTACTCGAATGCCTTGACCACCAGGAAGACCACCCCCAGGACGATCGTGGCAAGCAGGTAGCGTTTGAATGCGTCGAACTTGTCCATCTTGAGCGAAGCCCAGGACATGACCATCGTGACACTCGAGGTGATGAGGATCAGGGTATTCATGGTGCCAATGGGCACATTCAAGCCGGCCTCGATGCCCCGTGGCCAGTACTCGGCGGCCGTACCCACGCGCAGCAGCACGTAGGACGAGAACAGCGAGCCGAACAACATGATCTCGGAAGCCAGAAAGATCCAGATTCCAAGCTTTCCGCTGGTGACGCCGGTGAGGGGATGCGGTTCCGCCCGGTAGGGAATGACGATGGTGTCCGACACGAAGTCTATGCCTCTTGTTTGATGAACTGCGGGGAGAAGTCGCGCTCCGCGCCGGGTACAGAGTATTCATACGGCCCACTGTAGGCCACGACCGTTTCGGGGAAGTTTCCATGGGGCGGCGGGGTAGGCGTTGCCCATTCGAGAGTCGTCGCCTGCCAGGGATTGTCTTCCGCCATCTCCTGCTTTCGCATGCTCCAGAAGAAGTTGATGATGAACGGGACTTGAGCCAGGGCGAGGCCCCAGGCTGACCAGGATGTCATGATGGTCAGGCCGTGAGCCGCCTCTCCCGTAACGTAGATCGTCGGATCGAAGAGCCGACGACTCACTCCCGCCATGCCCTCGAACATCATCGGCATGAAGATGCCATTCATGAAGAGGAAGGAGAACCAGAAGTGGATCTTCCCCAGGGCTTCATTCATCTGTCGGCCGGTGATCTTTGGCCACCAGTGATAGATGCCCGCGAACAACGCAAAGATGGTCCCGGGGGCGACCACGTAGTGGAAGTGCCCAATCACGTAGTAGGTATCGTGCAGGAAGGCGTCCGGGGCGGCCAAACCAAGGGGCAGCCCGGTGAGCCCGCCGATCCCGAACATAGGCAGGAAAGCCAGCGCGAAGAGCATGGGGACGGGGAATCGGATCGAGGCACCCCATAGACTGATGACCAAGCAGGTGAGGATGATCACCGAGGGGATCGAGATGATCATCGTGGTGATCTGAAAGAAGGTACTCATCGTGGTTCCCATGCCGGTCATGTACATGTGGTGGGCCCACACACCGAAGGACAGGAAACCGAGGAAGAGCAGCGAGTACACCATTGGCCTGTAGCCCCACAGAGGCTTGCGGGTATTGACCGCGATTACCTCCGCCACGATTCCCATGCCGGGCAGGATCAGCACGTACACCTCGGGATGGGCCAAGAACCAGAACAAGTGCTGCCAGAGCAAGGGGCTGCCACCTCCGACCGCGGCGATCTGTTCGCCACCGACCACCAGCCCGCTGGGCATGAAGAAACTAGTGCCGGCGAGTCGGTCCATCAGCTGCATGACGCTCGCAGCCTGGAGGGCGGGAAACGCCAGCACCAGGAGGAACGCCGTCACGAGCTGGGACCACACGAAGAAAGGCAGGCGAAAGAAAGTGAGGCCCTCCGCACGCAGGTGAATGATCGTCACGATGAAGTTGATCCCGCCCAGCAGCGACGACGCAATCAGGAACATCATGCCAAAAAGCCAGAACGTCTGTCCTGTCGTCGCGATCACTGCAAGCGGGGCGTACGACGTCCATCCCGAACTGGCCGCGCCGCCCGGCAGGAAGAAGCTCACGAGCATGATCACACCGCCGATCACGAACGCCTGGTAGCTCGCCATGTTCAGCCTGGGAAAGGCCATGTCCGGCGCACCGATCTGGAGCGGGACGAAGTAGTTTCCAAATGCCCCCACGGCGAGAGGCACGATGCCCATGAAGACCATGATCGTGCCGTGCATGGCGCCGAGCTGATTGTAGAAATTGGGCAGCATGGCCCCGCGATCCGTGCGCGTTTCCCCGAGCAATCCTCCAATCAGCGGAATCGGTTCTCCTGGATAGGCGAGCTGCCAGCGCATCATCATCATCAAGCAAAAGCCAAAGAACAAGAACACCAGGGCGGTGATTCCATACTGGATCCCGATTATCTTGTGGTCCGTAGAGAACACGTACTTGCGCAAGAACCCCATTTCGGCGTGTGCTTCGCTCATTCTCGGTATCCTCTCGGCAGAAGCCCTGCCCTCACGAAATCGTCAGTCCAATCCCAGTGCGCTGTGTTCTTCATCCAGCCAGCGCTGGAAGTCTTGCTTCGACTCGACGGTAAACTTGGCCTTCATCTCGTAGTGACCGAGGCCGCACAGCTGAGCGCAGCCAATTTGAAATTTGCCCGTGGATCTCGCTTCGAACCAGATCGGGATCTCCATCCCGGGGATCACATCCTGGGTGATGCGCATGACGGGGATCTTGAAACTGTGAATCACGTCTTTGGTGACGAGGCGAGCAATGATCGGGGTATCGACGGGAATGTGCATTCCACGGACCGTGATGTCATCGATCCCGTCGTCGTCGTCGAAATCCAACCCGGCCGGGTTGTCATCCGCGTAATACTCGGGCCCGGTCCTGCCGAATTTTCCGTCCTTCCCGGGGTAGTGGAAGAGCCATTTGAACTGCTCTGCGACCACGCGAACGATAATTGTGTTCGTGTCGTTGATGGGAAATAGAGTCTTCACCTTCGCCCAAACCGGCATCGCAAACGCGATCAGGATGGCGGCCTCGGCGACCGCTACCCCTACTTCCAGCCAGCGGTTGAACCTTGCTTCGATCGGTTGGTAGACGGCGACGTGACCCGGGCGCTCTCGGAAGCGGACTAGACAAAACACAATGAAGAGCGACCAGCCGACGAACAGGGCGAGCATGAACCAATGGATAATATTGATCATGAGATCGATGTCGTCGCCATGAGCCGAGATTTGCGGCGGTAGCCACCAGCCGTACTGCGGATCGTTCACTGCGACCTCCTTGTCCCAGGCCACTGTGGCGACCCGGGTTGTGCGGGATTTTCGGATGTCACTTCTTTGAGAACGTGAACTCGATCATCTGGGTGTCGTTGTCGCCGACAACCACCGTCTGCTCCATCGTGTCATATTTTTCGTGCCATGCTTCGACGGTGTAGGTGCCTGGTGCGAGATTGGGCAGCTCGAAGGAGCCATCGTCCTGGGTGACTGCGAAGTAGGGATGGGGTACAACGCCTACATAGGCGTTCATCCAGGGGTGGATGTCGCACTTGATCTTCATCGGCGGATGGCTCTCGTCCCGCCGCATCTTGACGACGATATCCCCGGCACCGGGCGGTTGGGAGCGATTGAAGGGCCGGTTCACCTTGCCGAACCCGTGAACGTTGTGGGCGGTGGGGTCGCTGGTCTTGATCGCGAGGGCCTGGCCGGTCCGCATGCCCTGCACGTGTGGCGTGTACTTACAGCCGATCTGTTCGAGGGACGCATCGCCCGCGGGCAGCGGGAACTCCCAACCCTCTGCCCCCGACTTGATCCACACGAAGACGTTGCGCAGGGTGCCGTTGTCATTGACGATGACGGTCTCGGGCTTCTGCCTCACGCCGCCGTGCAGCTCTGCACACTTCTCGTCGGCCCCGGCCATATCGATGGGCCGCGATCGCGGCTGTTTCCCGTCGAACTTCACACTGCCGGAAATCGTTGCCGTACCCAACGCTGGATCCCAGGGCTTGCCGTCCCCGGCCTGGGACAGCAGTGGGAAGAAAATGACCAGGCAGGTTACCGTCAGAATTAGTCGCCTCTCCACAACCTCCTCCATTTGCATTTGCATCCTCAGGGGTGCAAAACAACACTTCGGTGGTTGTCATGGGACGCAAATAAAACGGCGTTAACTTGCAGATGACAACTTCAACTTTTTCAGCAACTGTTTCAACTATTCAAATTCAGAGATCCCATAACCCGTGACGCCGATAGCGCTGCAGTTCCATATCACTTGGATGATATCGCTTCGATGGATGTTGCATAGTTTTCGAACGAAGACACCGCAGCGATTGGTTGCATGCGAGCGGAGGTGTAGCCAAGCGTGTTACCGTTGGCCGCTGTTTCGCATGTTGCAACCTATTACGGCGTCAATCCGGGCAGATTTGCCCCGCTCCCCGTTCAGGTCAAAGCTTGTGACGGAGCGCTCGAGTGTAACGGGTCTCGCGAAGCGGTGACCTCTGGAGCCCCCCGGTGCGATCGGCCAGCAGACCGAGCACGCAGGCAACGCAACCCAGGCCTTCGCAGATAGCAGCGAGGCGCCCTGGCTCCGCTCCGAGTTCGGTGAGCGAACTCTCCTGGGATCCATTCGTACCGCCCCGCCACAGATCCGTTTACCCTGGAGGAGTGCATGGCTGAAGGGAGCGGCTGGGCAAAAGCGCTGTCGGGAGTGCGCGGCGGCATCCTGAAGATCTCGGCCATCCTGGTAGTCGTGTACGTGCTCGCGTTCTTGCTTCCTCGGGCATTCGAGGCAGCCGACTACAGAGATTTCCCGGTGATCGGAAGCCGAGTACTGGTGTGGTCCGTGGCCCAGGCACACTTGATGTTCGCCGCGTTCGTGCTGGGCGTACCGATTTTCGTGTTCATCGCCGAAGTGATTGGCGTCTTCCAGAAGAGCGAAGAATACGATGGGCTGGCCAAGGAATTCATGCGCCTGTTGGCCATGAGCTACACCATCACCGCCACCCTGGGCGGAATGCTCCTGGTCGCTTTGATCACGCTCTACCCCAAGTTCACGACCCACATGGAGAAGGTCTTCGAGCCCACCTGGGCGTTCTACATTGGGATCATTTTCTGCGAAGCGCTGTTTTCGTACCTCTACTTCTACAGCTGGGATCTGCTGCAGGGCTCGAAGAAGAAGTGGCACTTGTTGCTCGGTGGATTCGTCAATGCGCTGGGGATCGGCATCCTGGTCATCACGAACGCCTGGACGGGCTACATGATGACACCGAGCGGGATCGAAGGCACCGACATCGCCATCACGGTCACGAGCCGCATCGACGCCTTCATGAACTACGCCTGGAATCCCCTGAACATCCACCGACTGCTCGCCAATGTTTGTTTCGGGGGTGCGATCGTGGGCGCCTATGCGGGCTTCCGCTTCCTGGCCGCCACCAGCGACGAAGAGCGCGCACGCTTCGACTGGATGGGCTACATCGGCAGCTTCATCGCCGTCGCCGCCTTCATTCCACTGCCCTTCGCCGGCTACTACCTGGGCCGGGAAATTTACGCCTATAGCCAGCAGATGGGCGTATCGATGATGGGTGGCTCCTTCGCGCAACTCTGGATTCTGCAGGCCATCCTCATCGGAGCGCTCTTCCTCGCCATCAATCTCTACCTGTGGTTGGCCATGGCCCGGATTCCGGGGGGCGACCGGTACAAGAAATTCCAGGCGCCGGTTTTGATCGTGTTGGCGACGGGTCTCGCAGTCTGGGCGACACCGCACAGCATCATCGCCACGGTCGCAGAAATGAAGGCCATGGGTTCGGCTCATCACCCGAGACTCGGGGTGCTGGGAGTCATGTCGGCGAAGAACACGGCCGTCAACCTGATGATTCTGGCCACCTTCATCACGTTCATGCTCTACCGGCGCGGCAACAAGAAGGCCACCGGGTCCTTTGTCGTGGCCGGCAACTCGATCCAGATCGTCGCCCTGCTGGCGGCTCTGGCCGGAATCGTCGCGATTGGCATCTACGGTTACTTCGTTCCCGCCGCGGTTCGGGTCGGGCTCTCCGCGTACCAACCGATGATGGTCGGGGCCTTCATGGTCCTGTACCTGCTGCTCGAGGTGCCGATCTACCGGAATTCGGAATCCCTGGGTGAAATCAAGTGGGGCCAGATTCCTCGCTTGTCCCAGTATGTCCTGTTCTTTCTAGCCGTGACCTTCACCTGGCTGATGGGATTGATGGGCTACATCCGATCGGGCATTCGGCAGTACTGGCACGTCTACCAGGTCATGAAGGATACGAGCGAGGGAGCCTTCATCCCGAGCCACGGGTTCGCGACGACGGTCATCTCGATCATCGTGTTGATTTTCTTTCTGTTCGTCTCGATGGTCTTCGCCCTGGCGATGCGCTCCGAGTTGCAGGACCGAGAACAGCCGTGAGAGATGTCTTCCTGAGAATCGTGGGCTTCGTGATCGTGATCGACCTGTTCTACATGGGGATCGGTCGCCTGTACTTGACGCAATCCGAAGAACACCCACCCGCCGAATTGCAGATCACCGTCGAAACCGACATCGACACCCTGGTGGGGATGGGCGAATTGCTGCTCAAGAACAAGGGCGGCTGCCTGCTTTGCCACAAGATGGCCGAGGTGGGGAATACGCGCGGGCCGGACCTGCGCGGCGTCGGGGGGCGTGCCGCGACCCGAAGGCCCGGTTTCAGCGCCGAGGCCTACCTCACCGAGTCGCTGATCGATCCGGGCGCATACGTGGTTCAGGAATTCGCCACACCCGGCGGCGAGAGCATCATGCCGGCGGCCGATCGACCGCCGGCCGACATGAGTCCCACCGAGATCAAGGCCCTGGTCGCCTTCCTGCAATCGCTGAGCGGTGAGATCACCGTCAAAGTCACCGCAGAAGACGTCGCGGCGGCAGAAGCGCGCAAGCAGAAGCCCCCGGCCCCCACCTCCAGCCATCCCGGGTTTGCGCTGCTTACCTCGAAAGGCTGCGTGGCCTGTCACGACGTAATCGACACCAGCCGGCGGGTGGGACCGCCACTGACGCATGTAGGCGAGCGACTGACTGCGGCGGACATTCGCCAGTCGATCGTCGATCCCGACGCCGTGATTGCCGAAGGTTTCACCAAGGGCCTGATGCTGCAGGACTTCGGCAAGACCCTGCAAGCCGAAGAACTGGACCAGCTCGTCAGCTACCTGTCCGGCGAGGTCGGGCTGGCGGAGCGCCTCGCCCATCCGGGGGTCCACTTGCTGTTCTTGATTCTGCTCTTCAACGGAGGAGTCGCCTGGGCCGCGCGCGCAGTCGAATCCGCCCCCGAAGCTTCAGACGCGGCGGATGTCTCCAGCAAAAAGCCGCGGTGGATTCGGTTCGGCGCGTTCGGAGTGGCCGTATTGATCGGAGCCGTTTATCTCGCCTTGGATGCCGGAGACTCAGAGCCGCCGGCGACCGAGCCCGCGCAAGCGGTGGTCCAGGAGACCCCGTCCACCCCCGAAACCGAAGCCGCGACCCCGTTGGCAAGTGATGCGCCGGACGGAGCGGCGCTCTACAAGGTCACCTGCCCGGCCTGCCACGGACAGGACGCCAAGGGAATGCCGGGTTTGGGCAAAGACATGACGACCAGTGAGTTCATCAAGGGGCTGAGCGACGGGGAATTGGTCGAGTTCATCAAAAAGGGAAGGACGATAGAAGACCCGATGAACACCACGGGGATCGCAATGCCCCCGAAAGGAATGAACGTGGCGCTCAGCGACGACGACATTTTGGCGATCGTCAAGTTCATCCGCTCGCTGAGCCAGTAACTGCGGGAACCGGACAGGATGGCCGAGGAAGATCATGGGTAGATATACGTTCCAGCTGGCGGTACTGATCTGGCTCGTGGTTTGGGCGGCGCTCAAGTTTGGCGTGCAGCCCCCAATCCCCATTTCCGTGATGGGCCTGTACCTGGCGATCCTCACGGTCTCGATCCTCGTCTACCTGATCGCGGACCCCGAGCGCTTCCAGGCGTTTCTCGCCCCGGTGATCTCTTTGTTGCGGGAAGAACGGCTGGCCCTCCCTCGCATCGCAGTCCTCACCGCGATCCCGCTGCTGCTCGGTTGGATGACCTACACCAGCGTGCGACCGCAATTCGACCCACCGTTCGAAGCCCGCACCATCCATCCCGAACCTCCGGCCTTCTTCAAATTGCACGGCAACGACTTCGACGTGCTCAAAGCGGTTCGGCCGCCCGAGATGGAGGTGAACGAGGAGAACCTCGCGGCGGGACGTCGGATCTACTACCGCAACTGCATGTTCTGCCATGGCGACTACTTGTCCGGGAAGGGCCACTTCGCCGAAGCCCTCAATCCCCTGCCCGCCAACTTCCGGGACGGCGGCACGATTTCACAACTCGAGGAGGGCTACGTCTATTGGCGCATCGCCACCGGGGGGCCAGGTCTTCCACAGGGGGCCACGCCCTGGAATTCGTCGATGCCGGTCTGGCAGGATTTCCTCAGCGAGGATGAGATCTGGCAGGTCATCGCTTTTGTCTACAGCGCATCGGGCTCGACGCCGCGAACCTGGGAGGGTCATTGATGGCTATTGCCTCCCCGCGCTCTGCGGTCTTGTGGGGGTCGCTGTTGCTGCTCGCCGGCCTGATCCTTTTGCCCGGGTCGGCGCGGGGACAAGACTATGCCGCCAAGGGCTTCAAACTCGCCGTCCCGACTTCCCAGGAGTTCAGCAAAGAGGACGTGGACGCCGGCAAGGCCCTCTACCAAGAAAACTGCTCTCAGTGTCACGGTGATGCGGGCGACGGCAATGGCGAGATGGCCGATCGACTCGATCCCCGACCGCGGGATTTTAGGCGCGGCATCTACAAGATCCGCCGCACCCTGCAGGGAGAGCTGCCGACTGATCAGGATCTGTTTCGAATCATCGGCGCCGGCATGCCGGGAACCTCCATGCCCGCTTGGAGCATTCATCTGCGCGACGAACAGATCTGGCAGTTGGTGCACTACATCAAAACCTTCAGCATCGACTTCGAGGACTACCCCGCGGAGCAAGAGTTCCTGCTCGAGGGCAAAATCGAGGCCACACCGGAGAGCATCGCGCGCGGCGCCGAAATCTATCTAAAAGCCGAGTGCGCCAAGTGCCACGGCGAGAGCGGCCGGGGCAACGGCCCGTCGGCGGCGACCCTGGTAGACGAGTGGGAGTTTCGCATCTACCCGGCCGACCTGACCCAGCCGTGGACCTTGCGCGGTGGCAGCACCGTAGAGGACCTCTACCGAACGATGACAACCGGAGTGAATGGGACACCGATGCCCTCGTTCTCCGATGCCTGGAATGCAGAGGACCTGTGGCACCTCGCCAACTATCTCCACACCCTCGGTCGCGAGCCGAACTGGGCGGAGATCGTGAGGGGAACCAAGACCGAATCCGTTCCCAGTGACCCCTTCGACGAAGCTTGGGATGCGGCCCCCACCATCGACGTGAGGCTCGCCGGGCAGGTCATCCAAGAACCCCGTCTCTTCAACCCATCGGTAACGAGTTTGAGCATCCAAGCGCTCTTCGACGAGCAGGAGTTGGCGCTGCTGCTGACCTGGAACGACCGGTTTGAAAACAAGGGGCAGGATGAGAATCCCAGCGATCGCGTCTCGATGCTGTTTCCGTCCCGGGAGCTCGAAGGGAGCAAGAAGCCGTACTTCCTGATGGGGGACCGCCGCAATGCCGTCGACTCCTGGCGCTGGAGTGCCGACAGCGGGATCGAAACGTTTCTCTCGCGCGGTATGAACGACGTCCAGCCGCGATCGTCCCCCGTCAGCGGCAAGAGCGAGTTCCGCGATGGGCAGTACCGGGTGATCCTCCGCCGCGGTCTGCGGAGCGGTGGCGAAGACGAAGTCGATTTCATACCCGGCAAGATGATCCCGATCGCGTGGAATATCTGGGACGGCCAATACGGAGAGAACGGAAAGCAGCGCGCGATTTCACGCTGGTACTACCTGCTGCTCGAACCCGAGACGCCGTGGACGACCTGGCTGTGGCCGGTCGTGGTCGTCTTGCTGGCCGGGGGCGGCGAAGTCCTTGGACTCCGTCGTCTGAGAAAGGGCTGGGCGGAGGAGTCCGCGGCCTAGGAAGGACCAGGAAGGACCAGGAATACATAGGAAAACGAATCAGTCGCCGGGTCGAAAACGAGACCTACACACTTTCCAATAACGGAGACATCGATGTACAAAAAAATCTACGTTCCAATCGACAACTCAGCACACTCCAACCTCGCCATTGATGCGGCAGTGCGGGTCGGCAAGGCCTTTGGCGCGAAGTTGGTAGGGTCTCATATCTACGCGGCCAGAATGCACGACTACCGCTTCAAGCAGATGGAGTACTCGCTGCCCGAAGAGTATCTGGAGGAGAACGAGCTCGAACGCCAGCGCAAGATCCACGACAGCTTGATCACCATGGGGCTCGAACTGATCTCCGACAGCTATCTGGAAGCCATGAAGAAGACTTGCGAGGCGGCGGAGCTGCCCTTCGAAGCCCGCATGATCGACGGCCAGCACCACGTCGAGATCCGCAAGGATCTGGCGCAGTCCGACTGTGATCTGTTGATTTTGGGTGCGTTGGGCCTGGGCCGGCAGCGCGCCAGTCAAATCGGTTCGGTGACCGAGCGCGTGGTTCGCTCTTGCCGCCAGGACGCTTGGATCATCCGACACCTGCCCGAGAAGGATGAGCCCGAGCGTGACACGATCCTGGTCGGCATTGACGGCAGCCCGCAATCGTTCGGCGCACTCGACACCGCCATGGCCCTGGCCAGGGCATTCGACAAGCGAGTCGAACTGATCGGCGTGTACGACCCCTACCTCCACTACATGGTGTTCAACGGGTTGGTGGGAACCCTTACCGAAAGGGCGGCAAAGGTTTTCCGGTTCGAGGAACAGAACCAGCTCCACGAGGAGATCATCGACACCGGACTCGCCCAGATCTACCAGTCGCACCTCGATGTCGGCGAGCAGATGGCGAAAGAGCAGGACATGCAGGTCAGCAAAACCCTGCTCGACGGTAAAACCTTCCAGAAAATCCACGACCACGTGCGCAAGACCAAACCCTGGCTGCTGGTGATGGGCCGAATTGGCCTCCACGGTGATCCCGAAGATACGGCCCTGGGGAGCAACTCAGAGAACCTGCTGCGGCTCAGCGAATGCGACATTCTGCTCACGACCTCGGAGGTTCGCCCGCGGCTCGACGTGCGCGCCGAGCAGAGCATCCGCTGGAGCGAGCAAGCCGAAGAGCGAATGACCCGCGTGCCCAAGCTGGTGGCGGGCATCGCCCGCACGGCAATTCTCCGGATGGCGCTCGAGCAGGGCCATAGTGTGATCACCAGTTCGCTGCTCGACGAAGCCATGGAGCGCTTCATGCCCAAGCAGCCACCCATGGACAAGCTGGCGGAAGCGGTCGTCATCGGACGCGCCCAGGAGCAAGCGGTGTCGATCTGCAAGGGTTGCGGGTTGACCGCCAGCCAACCAGACCCCGAGGTGTGTACCGTTTGCGGCGGCGTCGCCTTCGATGTCCTGACCGCTGAGATGGTCGAGATCCTGGTCAAGAACGAGGGCGGAACCATCGACGAGCCAAGTTATGACGGGCGCAAACTCAGCTGGACCCGGGAGGCCCGAAGCGCCCTGCTGGCGATCGATTCAGCCTATCTGCGGCGACGCACCAAGGCGCGGATCGAGAAAGCAACTCGCTTGCGGAGGCTCAAGACCATCACGCTCGAGTTCGCCCAGCAGCTGATCGAGGAAGAGACCGGCATGCCGCTCGCCGCGGGTGTGATCAAGGGGGCAGACAAAAGCCAAACCTCGACCCCAGTCGTCGAAGAACTGGCGTCGGAGAGCAAACGCTTGATCGCTCGAGATGACAAGAGCGTTCCCCTCTTCTCCGCGTTCAGCTGGAGCAAGGACGCCGTCGAGCGCATCCTGCGAGTTCCCGCCGGCTTCATGCGGGACCGAACCCAGGCGCGGATCGAGGAGCGGGTCGAGCCTCGGGGTCGAGAGATCGACCTTGTGCAGGTCGAGGCGGGCATCGACCTGGGTCTGCAGACGATGGCCGAGTTGGTCGCCCAGGACGGCGAAGCGTCCAGCGCGAGTGCTCGGGAGACACCGAGTGAACACATCGCGCAAGCGGCCCAGTGTCCGGCCATCGCTCGAACCGACACAAAGCTGCAACACGACAGTCCAAAGCAGCCGCTCAACGAGGTGAGCGAGCTGAGCGAGCTGAACGCGATGAGATTGCTCCTCACACAGCAAGGCGATTCGGGACAGGACTAGACTCATCGCCTGTACCCAGCGCTGCGCCGAAGCATCCAGGGAGGACCATGCCCGCATATCGTTTCTGCAGAACGGATGACATCCCGTTTCTGGTCGACGCGCTGAACACTTGCTACTTCGTTCACTTCCCGGACCAGAAGCCGCTCACCATCGTCGACTTCAAGCGGGAGATCCGCGAACTGAACGTGTGGTCCAGCAGCTGTATGGCGGCTTGGGAAGACGGCAGACCCATTGCCGTAGTCACCGGGGCAAAGCGTGAGCACGAAACCCTGGTCCATCGCATCGGGGTCCATCCCGATTTCCAGCGGCGGGGCCACGCGCAGCACCTGCTCGAGTCCTTGAGCCACAAGCTCTCGGTTCTGGGGCCTCCAAAAATCGTGACCGAGGTGCCGGACGACCAACCCGGAGTGCGTGATCTCTTCGAGTCCGTGAGCTATGGCCCGGAGGGGAGGTTCGCGGACTTCGCGCTGTCCGCTCCGCTGGCTTCCCCCACAGCTGCGAGCGAGGTTGCGCCGATCGGATTCGACGATCTGCTGAGCCAAGGTGTGTTGGATTCCAGCGTGTCCCGCAGTTGGGAGCGAGCACTCGTGACCCTGCAGAATCGAAAGGATCAACTCGAGGGACTCGCGATTGCATCGGACACGCACGTGGAGGCTTACGCGTTGTTTCGCGATCTTCCCGAACACGGTCGACGCGAAATTGTCGCACTCGGTGGAACCCAACACGCTCGAACCGACGACGACGACGGCGGGCTGCTCGAGCGCTTGCTTCGAGTCGTCAGCCAGGCGGGCAACCTCGAGCTGACGATTCCGAAAATTTCCTGTGAAGAGGTCCCTTGGACGCTGCTCGAGTCCATGGGCTTCCAAAAGGGGCAGACCTACACTGGCTACGCGGAGTTCCCCGGCTCACGCATGCATTGATTGCTTGGGCGTAAACTCAGGCATCGAGATCGAGATCGACATCGGACCGGGAGCAACACGCGATACGCGCGGTGCCGGATGGAGGGCACGACATGAAGGGCTACTACGACATCGTGGGCGACGGTGGCTCGGACGTCCTGGGGCAAGTCGAGGCCCAGCAGCGGAATCTGGCCCGCAGTCTCTCCGAGGTTCGAAACGTGCTGGCGATCGGATCCGGCAAAGGCGGCGTGGGCAAGAGCACGATGACCATGCAGTTGGCGTGCGCGCTGCGCGAGCAGGGTTGCGCCGTTTCCATCTTGGACGCCGACCTCAATGGCCCCTGCCAAGCCCGGCTGGGAGGCCTGGGAAACGACATCCTGCTTCCGGGCACGAGCGGTGCCAGGGTCCCCACCACAAAGAGCGGGATTGGCGTGGTCTCCATGGGGAGCCTGATCCCCGAACCGCGGCCAGTGGAATTCGAAAGTGTTGCCACCGGATCATCCCACACCTGGCGGGCGACCAAAGAGTTCACAATCCTGAGGGAGCTGCTCGCGGGCATGGACTGGGGAAAGCTCGACTACCTGCTGGTTGATCTTCCGCCCGGGGTGGAACGGATCGTTCAATACGCCGAGCTGTTGGGTCCCGCGGCGGTTTTTGTACTGGTTACCATCCCCTCCGACATGGCAAACGGGGTTGTCGCCCGTTCGGTCGAAGCGCTCAGGCCGACACCCAACCACGTCCTGGGGTACATCGAAAACATGGACGGCTACTTTTGTCCGGATTGCCGGAGCATAAAGCCGCTCTATCCCGGGCAGTCGTCGATCAAGTTGGAACTTCCCCGGCTCGGGAGCGTACCTTTTGACCCAGAACTAGCGGCGCACTGCGATCGAGGTGGCTCGCTCGCGGACGTTTCAACCCTGCCTTCCTGGCATCGGGTGCAACAAGCCGCCCAGGAAATCTGTGAACGCATAGCCCTGCACACCCCCAGTGAGGTGACGAGATGAAGTTCCTGTGCGTGTCCTGCGATGAAGCCATGAAGCTGATGGAAGTCGCCCCCCCCGATCGCGGTTCGCTTTCGGTCTTGTACCGCTGTCCCAAGTGCGACCACGAAATCGCCATGCTGACCAATCCCTTCGAGACCCAGGTGGTGGGTTCGCTGGGGGTCAACATCGGCGCAGAATCCGAAAGCGCGGACGGCGAGTCGCGATGTCCCTTCTCGAGCATGGTCCAGGACCTGGAAGCTCAATCGGAACCGGCGAGCCCAGAACTCAGCTGGAGCCCCGAGGCGAGCTCACGGCTGGACAACATGCCCGAGTTCGCCCGACCGTTGGCCAAGGCGGGGATCGAGAGGTTCGCGCGGGAGCAGGGGTTGGGGCAGATCGACGTGGGCGTGCTGGATCGAGCCAAGGACTTTCTCGGGATGTAGCCAGGCGCTGCGGGTCAATTCGACTCTTTTCGATCCACTGTTGTCTTTGGCCGCCCCGCCTGCCTCAAAAACGGCGGCAGCTTGCCCAGCCACTTGGATCGCTCCTCTCCGGCCAGGGCTTCCTCCATCACGCTGGCGGTGACGAGGGCGACTCCGTGCCGTCGAGCATAGGCTTCCACCCCCTGCTTGACCTTCCCGCGGATGAACGCCAGGGGGATCCGATCGATTCGGACCCGGCTGTCCTTGCTCCATGCGATCGGTTGCTGGGTGAGGGGCTGACCCGTTGGCTGGTAGCGACAGGCGGGGTCCTCTTGCAGATAGTCGCCAAACGTCGCATAGGCCCGGCAACGGCAACCTCCGCAAAGCTCGTTGAACTCACACTTGCCGCAGCGTCCCTTGAGCTGCGTAACATCGCGCAGCTCCTGGAAGACCTTCGATGTTCGCCAGATTTCGCCAAAACTCTTGTCGCGTATGTTGCCGGCCACGACGTCCATGTACGGACACGGGGTGACATCGCCCTCCGGCGTGATGCGGCAATACTCGGTGCCCGCCATGCAACCGCCGCTCTCCAGACCTCCCAAGCCTCGCTCGTAGGCGATCTGCTTGAACTGCGGCGCGCACTTGGAACGCACCAGCATGGGACGGTAGTCGTCTTGCCAGTCCACTAGATTCGAGAGCATGATCTCGGTGCGCTCCGGGGAAAGATCGTTCAATAACTGGCCACGGCCGGTTTGGACTAGAAAGTACAGATTGAATGACCAGGCCCCTTTCTCGCGCGCAAATTTGAGCAGCTCGGGAATCTCGGCGTAGTTCATGTCCATCACCGTGGTTTGAACCAGTACCTGAAGTCCATTTGCGCGGCAGATTTCCAGAGCGCGCACCGAGTGGTGCCACGCATCTGGACCCCCTCGGAATTGATCGTGCTTTTCCGGATCGATCGAATCGATGCTGATCGCGACACCTTGCACACCACACTCGATCATCTTTTGCACCGAGTTGTCGTTGATCAAGCAGCCGTTGGTGCCCATCACCACCCAGATACCCAAGTTCGAGGCGTATTGGGCGATTTCGAATATATCCTTGCGCAGCAGCGGCTCGCCCCCGGTGAGAATCAGCATCTCGGTGCCGAGGGTGTTGAGTTCTTCGATCAGTCCCAGGCACTCCTGGGTCGTGAGTTCGTTTGCAGCTTTCACACCGCCATCCATGTAACAGTGAGGGCAGCGCAGGTTGCATGCCTTCGTCAGGTTCCAGGAAACCAGGGAGGGGATGAACTCAGTTTGATTTGCCAAGCTTGACTTCCTCCCCGGTGGGTAGAGCGCTAACCGAGCGCGATTCGCATTGCGGCTTCTTCCGCCGAATCCACACAGGCCGGTAGGCCATAAGCGCCCATCCCACTGCCTATGATATGCAGGCCGCGAATTTTGTCGACTTGCCGTCGCAGGTCCGCGACCCGGGTCAGATGGCCGACATCGAATTGTGGCATGGACCGTCGGAACAGACTCACCATGCTCGACAAAGGCTTGGCCCTGGCCCCGATCAGCTGAGCCAGATCGTGGTGGGAACGCTGGATCAAGATCGCGTCGTCCAGATCCAGAGCGTCAGGATCGAGGGCACCACCCTGAAAGGTGCGCACGACGACGTGTTCATCGGGGGCTCGGTCTGGAAACTTTTCGCTCGCGAAGCTGGCCGCCAGGATCCGATACGGTTCAGAGCGCGGCACGAAGAAACCGAAGTCACTGGGCAGGTCGTACAGGTCGCTCCGGCGATACACCAAATTGACCGTTACACACGAGGTGAAGTGGAGTTCTTTGAGGGCGCCGGCAACCGAAGGGACCGTGTCTGCGAGCAGATCGTGACAGCGGGGTGCGGGACAAGCCAGCACGACCTCGCGCGCGGTCCAGTTGCCCGAAGTGCTTTCGATCTGCCAGCCCTCCTGCTCGCGCAGCGGTCTCATCGCCTTGGCCGCGCATCCGAGCTGCATCCAGGACGCCGGAATCCTTTCCGCAAGGCGTTCGATGAGCGAGCCGAGTCCGCGCTCTAGCGTGAGCTGTGACGGTGGCGGCGGGCCGGCTTTGAGCGCAGTTCCCGCTGCGGCGATGTTCGAAGCGCGCAGGCCCCGCAACACACTGCCGTGCTTCAACTCGAGTTCGACCATGGGCCCGAGCGCCCGCCGGGCGCTGAGTTTCGTCGCATCCGCCAGGAAGAGGCCGCCCAACAGCGGTTCAGCCACGCGCTCGTAGACCTCCCGACCAAACCGCCGCACGACGAAACTCTCGACCGTCTCGTCCTGGACCCGCGAGTCGACGAGCCCGCCTGAAATTCGGGGCTCGAGCAGCATTCGCAACTTGCCCGGCAAGGAAAAGAGCCCGGACCGCAGCAGAGGCCATGGCTTTGTCGGAGCGATCATGTGGAAGCCCGCCGGCAGGGGGTGGAGTCGTTGATTGCGCACCAGGGAAAACGTCGAGACCGACCGGGGAGCGACCAGCTCGTCGCCGAGTCCGAGTTCTCGGCACAGCACACTGGCGGACGGCTTTGACGTCACCAGGGAGTCGGGACCGGCCTCGAGCAGCCAGTCTCCTCGCAGCTCCGTCTGCACGAGCCCACCGAGGCGATCGCTCGCTTCGAACAGGGCCACCGATGCGCGGCGCCCGGATTTTTCTCGGGTCGCCAGTCGATGGGCGGTCACGAGACCGGAGATCCCCCCGCCGATGATCGCTACATCCAGGTCGGATGACTCGCGTCGGTTGGAAGTCGTTCTCGTGTTCGAATCGACCATCGACATCATGTGCTCAGACCATCAAATCGACCAGCATCGCGAGGTAGAGTGAAAAAAGGTGCGCGAGGGAGACGCGGAACAATCGCCGCGCAGCTTCATCCGTTCGTTGCTTGGCGAGTTGGATCGAGGAAATCACGAACCAGGCATTGCTGCAGACGGCAACCGTGATGTACACGCTACCGAGCAGTCCCAGAAGCCCCGGTGCCAGGGTCACGGGCACCAGTCCAAAGGTACACAGGAGTATCCATCGCCGGGTTCCCTCGTCTCCGATGACGTTGGGAAGCATCGGGATGCCCGCCGCCTCGTAATCGGCCTTGCGATACAGCGCGATCGCCCAGACGTGTGGGGGCTGCCAAAAGAATACGATGGCGAAGAGCAGCAGCCCCGGCATTCCGAGGCTGCCGTTGACCGCGACGTCGGCGATCAGCGGAGCGGCGGCGCCGGCTGCGCCCCCAATGACCGCGTTCCAGACCGATCGGGGCTTCAGCCAAATGGTGTAGACGAACACGTAGTAGAGGATGCTTGCGACTGCGACCCCCGCCGTCGTGGGGCCGGCGACGGCCCACAGGAGAGCCGTCGACGCGACGCCGAGCAGCCATCCAAAGTACAGCGCCGACTGCGGTGCGAGCTTCCCGCTCGGAAGCGGTCGTCCACGGGTACGCTCCATGCGTTTATCGAGATCGCGCTCGATGTAGGCGTTGAGTGTGTTCGCTGATGCCGCGGCGAGCGTGATGCCGACCAGGATGAGGAGCGCAAACGACAGCGGGGGCCAGCCATCCGCTGCCATCCCCATCACGGGGATGCTGGTGAACAACACCAATGGGAGCAAACGCGGCTTCGTAAGTGCGACGTAGTGGTGAACTCGTCCTTCAGCGCGAAAAGACGCGGTATCCGACATCCATCCCTCCAATTTCCAATCTGAAAGGCGCGGCAACTGTTGAACACAATGCAGCAGGTGGACTTGTGGAGTCAAGCACAATCACTTGGCTGCTCCAACACTCGAACGCCATTTCACTTGGCGACGGTGCGGCGAGCGAGTAACCAGCCGAACGGAATCGCAAGCAATATCGGAAACTTGGAGATTGTCAGTCCAGATCGAGGTACATGGGTCGATCAAGCTGGGTTTTCGATTCCGCCGATGAGATCCAGTATCTCAAATCACTCGTAATCGCTGACTGTGAAATTACAGATCCAGCCGGACAGTTCCTGTCATGATGATGTCAGACACCGGGATACCGAACAGATTCTGAGTGCCTGTTGTCTGCAGGCTGCTGATGAAGTCCGAATCAAGTGTGTTGGAAGCATCGTTGACCTCGACAATGAACGTGATGCCGTCGGAGCTGAGTGTGTCGCGGCTTGTCGCGCTGTAATCTAGATCGACGGTCCCATCGCCTGGGCTCAACCAACTGGCTAGCACCAATCCACCGTTTGTTGGATGGACCAGTATCGTGTTGGCTGGCCAGACGACGGCGTTCGCCGCGTTGAATTGACTGACGCCCGACGTGTTCAAGCCAAGTTGGTCGAACGCGAGGGGGTTGTTGTTCCAGGCGGACTGACAATAGGAAGAACAAGCTGCGTTTCAGCTCAATGTCCGAGTATGGGCGTTATATCAAATGACCCCGCGGTGGGGCGTTGGTGCATGAATCGCGGGCTTGAGGCGATCCGGCACCCAGGCGCTCGCGAAGTATGGGGCAGATGGGCCACGATCCCGGCATGAAGTCGAGAGTCCATCCCAAGTACAAAACGAAGTACCGCGTGAGCAATGGGTCCCAATACGACCGTGCTCTCGTCGAGCGCGGCGATATCACTCTTTGGATTTCAGAGGACGCGATCGC
>JADFNE010000054.1 GCA_022563535.1 Myxococcales bacterium | reverse complement strand
CCGTCTGCTCGACATGACACTCCTCCGACCGCATTATCGGCCTTTTTGGATGTGTCCGCGAAATCAGGGCAGAACCCCCCTCTCATCACGGCTTCGGAGGTCGGCGTGCGTCTACGGAAGGACCTCCCCTACCAAAGTGGCGACCGAAGCTGGAGACCTGGGGAAGAAAGATGGGGCAGGTGGATATAGAGGCTGCACTTTAGGTCCACCTTCAGCCCCACCTAAGCCTCAACCAAGGTGTGGCTTTAGTTTCTGATTCGGGGGCCGTGGGAAGGGTGTCTCACTCTTCTTCGTCGTCCTCTTCACCACCCACCTCCCCCTCCGCCACAGGTCGTCGCTCCACGCTATCTGAAAGTCCTCCAACACCAATCATCAACACCTCGACCCTCGTCGCCTCATTGGCCTCGGGGGGTCTTCCTATTTCAGAGGAGCCATCAACCATCATGCCATTCACCAAGAGGCGAGACTTCAACGCCTACGACATCAAACTAGGCATCGCCGCCAACGGAGAGCTGGGCTGCTCTGTCCGAAACTGCGAGGCCAACCGAGTCAAACTCTCTGCCCTGTGTGGCAAGCATCTCCGCCGACAGAAGAGCTGGGGCCACCACTCGGGCAGATTCATTAAGCCGAGAGAACTGGAACGGGTTCAAGTCCAGTACCTCAGCGATCGTCTTGCCTCTGAACTCCGGGCGCACACTGCGACGAGACGTGAGCTTCTCCAAAACCCTTCGGTACTCCCGAATATCATCCTTGGTCAGCTGATCGATCTGCCGGTCGCCTACGATCTCAAGAAACTCAGCCAACTCAACCTTGACCATTCCCGCTGTGCGCTCACTCCAAGACCCCCCTTCGTGGTCCTCGATGTGGAGCGCGATCACTTCAGAGAGCATCCGCGAGGGTTTCGCCTTCGGTAGGGCCGCTGTGGAGCCGTTGGTGAGGGGTGGGCGCGGCCTACCGACCAAATCGCCCGTTCTTTCATCCCCCAACTCGTCGAAGATCCCGATTCTGGTCCTGCAAAGCTCCCAGAGCAGCTCTTCAAAGGCTTCCCCGCCCAGCTCCAAGCCCTCCTGAACGAGCAGGGCTTGAGCCTCGGCACGAAGGTGTCCAAAGTCTCGCGCTTCGAGCAACTCGGACTCACGCACCATCGCATCCGCAAAGCCCGCCGCCTCTGCTTCAGGATCAGACGGATTCCTCCGCCGATCATCGCGGTCTGTGGAGATCATGTCGTAGCGATACCGGGCGCACAGCCGCTCAAGCGTCTCTTCGGTGCCCAACACAGAACCCTCCCGAACCAAGTCCAACAGCAGGTAGACCGCAGCGTCGAGCATAGCTGCTTGCGTTTGTGCTTCAGCAAGCCTTGACGTGTTCAGAGAGCGGACGATTTCACCGCGCCCGATCACGGGGACCAGATCGAACGGGACTCGTCGCCGATAAAAGTAACCCGACTGTCTGCGTTGAAGGCGGTGGTATCCCTTCCCATGTGTACCCGACATGCGCGTGCTCCGTGTACCTACGGAGCTTCGAGGCGGTGTCATCGACTGTTTCGTCAATGAATACACAGAGGTGGTATCCCCAACGGGATTTGAACCCGTGTCGCCGGCTTGAAAGGCCGGTGTCCTAACCACTAGACGATGGGGACCCATGTGCTTGGCGGCGGGAGTATGGCGCAGGCTTGAACGAGCGTCACCCCGAATTCGGGCTTCCGATCTCCGAGCATACTAAGCTTTGCGCCATGGATGAACATGCCAAGCGAATCGAGCGCGCGCAAAATCTGTGGTCCAGCTTTTTGCGCAGTGTTGACCCAATGGCGAGGGGCGCCAAGCTCACCGCAGACCCCAACTTTGGTTTCGACTCGATCGGCGGACTCGCGGGCCCCAAGGATGAAATTCTCACCTACGCGTGTGCGGCCACCAACCCCAACTTCTACACAGATTGGGGCACGTTCCCGCCGTCGGGCATTTTGTTGATCGGCCGGGAGGGGGTGGGAAAGAGCCTGCTCGCCCGGGCGCTCGCGACCCATACCAAGACCAGTTTTCTCGAAGTCGAGATCCCGCGACTGATTCTCGATGTCGTCCACTCAGGGGGCAAGGTGGCGGAGCTGGTCCAGCAGTGGTCCAGGATCCTCGAAGAGATGCCGCCGCTCACGGTCTACTTCGACGAACTCGAATTTTCCCGGGCCCAGGCGATCGGCAGCCAGCGCGCTGACCTTCCGGTCGGACCCATCATGGATTTTCTGCTGGAAATCGTCGATCGCACCATCGCGAACAGACAGCATCTGGTGGTGGGGGCCACGACCACGCCGGGCACCCTGCGACCGGCGTTCGTTGCCGCGAATCGCTTCGAGCGTTTGGTCGAGGTGAGTCCGCAATTTCCGGACGACATGATTGCCGCGCTTCAGATACACGCACTTGCGGCGGAAAAACGGGCGGGACAGTCGCTCTTCGACAAGGTCGACTGGAATTCGGTACTGGGACACTCCCGTGATTGCTCCCCGGGAGACTGGGTCCGCATCCTGCACGCAGTGCTTCGTCACAAGGCGAGTGAGACAGCCCGGGGCGAATCGGCCTCCAAAGTAAACACCCGCGATCTCAAGGCCGAAGTCGAACGGTTCAAGCAGGCGCAACGGCGGATTCGCACCCCCGAGGCTGGCAATTATGTTTGACGCGGATGTCTCCTTTGTGGACGTCAGCGAGATGATCCGTCAGCAGCAGGTGAACTGACGATGGAAACCCTGCTCGTCACCGGTGCTGCCGGATTCATCGGCAGCAACTACGCCCGCTTCGTCCTGAGCGAAAGCAACGCCCGAGTCGTGGTGCTCGACAAGTTGACCTATGCGGGCAATCTCGAAAGCCTCGCGGACATGCGCGAAAACCCGCGCTTCCATTTCGAATTGCTGGACATCTGTGACCGGACTGCCATCGAAAAAGTCTTCAGCCAGTACGCTCCAACCGCCCTGCTGAACTTCGCCGCGGAGAGCCATGTCGATCGCTCGATCGATTCGCCCGGAACATTCATCGAAACAAACATCGTAGGCACATTCAATCTGCTGGATGTTTCGCGTCGTTACTGCGCGGAACTCGCCGGCACCGCCAAATCGCAGTTTCGCTTTCTACACGTCTCGACCGATGAGGTCTACGGATCCCTGGGAGAAACCGGCGCCTTCTCCGAAGAGACCCCGTACGCTCCCAACTCGCCCTACTCCGCTTCGAAGGCCGCTGCCGATCACCTGGTTCGGGCCTATTTCGAGACCTATGGGCTGCCTGCACTGATCACCAACTGCTCGAACAACTACGGCCCGTTCCACTTCCCCGAAAAGTTGATCCCCCTGGTGATCCTCAATGCACTGGATGGAAAGCCCCTGCCAATTTATGGCGACGGCGGCAACATTCGCGACTGGCTCTATGTCGAGGACCACTGCCGAGGGATTCATCTCGCGCTGGAAAAGGGGCGCCTGGGCGAGAAGTACAATATTGGTGGAAACAACGAGCGCACCAACTTACAGATCGTCGACACCATCTGCGATGAACTCGATGCGCGTGCGCCAGCTTCAAAGAATCCGAATCTCTCCGAGCGAGGGATCTCTTCCTACAAAGATTTAAAAGTCTTCGTGGAAGACCGCCCCGGGCACGATCGACGCTACGCGATCGACGCGAGCAAGATTCGCCAGGAACTGGGATGGGAACCAGCCCACAACCTCGAGACCGGCCTCGCCGCCACGGTTCAGTGGTACCTCGAGAACCGGAAATGGTGCGAAGCCGTACAAGCCGGCAGTGATATGCGGCAACGCCTGGGGCTGGCCTCCACTAGCCAATAGCGCGATCAGAGACGCGCAAATCGCGCGCAATCCACGACCCTTTCGCACCACTTTCATCCGCAAACCGGCTACACGTTGCACTGCCACGCCAACGGTGCGCAAATTGTGCGCACGAGCAAGGCAATTTGGTGCAGCTTGGCCTGTCGTTCGAGTCTCGGCGACGGTTCGGCGCGACTGTTGCCGGCTGTATTTTTCCGCATCGGATGAACAGAAGCCAAAGGACGTTCCCGTGTCGCGCCGATACGACTCTAGTGCCGGGATACCCCGTTGAGTTCCCATGCTGCCCCTGAATTACACCTGATTGGAGATCGGTTCGTGACCGAACACGCAGTCCTGTTTGTCGACGACGAAGTCAATATCCTGAAAGCGATTCAACGTCTGCTTCGCCACGAGCCCATGCGTGTGCTCACGGCCACCGATCCGGCCGAGGCACTGGAAATCATGCGCAAAACCCCGCCTCAAGTCGTGGTGACGGATCAGCGCATGCCGACCATGAGTGGTGTCGAATTTCTCTCCGCGGTGCGGGAACAGCACTCTGACACCATCCGCATGATGCTGACCGGCTATACGGAAATGGCCATTGCCGTCGATGCCATCAACCAGGGCGAGATCTATCGCTTGATCACAAAGCCATGGAACGACGACGAACTGCGCGCCACCCTGCGCCAGGCATTCGATCACTACGACCTGAAATCCGAGATCAAGCGACTCAATACCGTCTCGCGGGAGCAAAACTTCAAGCTCCAGGACATGAACCGCAATCTCGAAGTCAAGGTCCGAGACCGCACCAAGCAGCTCGCCCTCAAGAACCAGGAACTCAGCACAGCCTATATCCAGACCATTCGCGCGCTGGCCGAGGCGATCGACGCCAAGGACCACTACACCCGAGGTCATTCGGACCGCGTCGCAGTCTACTCCTCACGAATTGCACGGCAGATGAACCTGCGCAATGAAATGATCGAGCGCATCTACTTCGCCGGATTGCTCCACGACGTAGGCAAGATCGGCATTCCGGACGCGATCATCACGAAGCCATCGAAATTGAGCGACGAAGAGTACCGCGAGATTCAGAAGCACCCGGAGATCGGAGCGAAGATCCTCGAACCGGTCGAGTTCTTGAGTCACATTGTGCCGTGCGTTCGCCACCATCACGAATGGTTCGACGGCAGCAGTTCCGGTTACCCCATGCAACTGGCGGGCGACCAGATTCCGCAACCCTCTCGCATCATTCTGGTTGCCGACACCGTCGAGGCCATGACCAGCGACCGGCCGTACCGCAAGGCATTGCCCCTCGAAACCGTCGTGCGCGAACTGCACAAGTTCTCCGGCAGCCAGTTCGACCCGGTCTGTGTCGACGCCTGTTTGAAGCTGCTCGACGACGAAGGCGAAATCTTCATCGCAAGAAACCAACAATTCGACATCTATTCATTCATCGAGGGCTAGCGAGTGACCACAGCGAAAAAAGTTGCATCCGAAATGGACATCCTTTCGGCCCTGGGCTTTGGTCCGGAAACACTGCTGATGAGCGACCCAAAGCTCTTCATGAACGGCCGCTTCCTCGCCTCGCTGTTGGTCGAAATCGAGGATGAACTCGAATCCCTGGGCGCAGGTCGAGCGCTTTTTCAGATCGGGCTCCTGTTCGGACTGCGAGACGCCTACCGCATGTGCGCCATGGAGATGCTGGAGCAAGACGAGTCGGTGGCCGAGTCGACCCTGCTCGCCATCCATTTCACTCATCCAACCGTTGGGCACACCAGCGGCGAGATCGAGATCCCCGGGGCTTGGCCCGAACACTACGAGGCCGACGCCCGACTCTCGAAGTTTGGCCCCGAAACCACAGCCTGTTGTGCACTGAGCGCTGGATACACCTCCGGGTGGCTCTCCGGTACCCTGGACTGCGACATCCTGGTGGTCGAAGAAAACTGCAAGGCATGTGGTGACGACGCCTGCACGTTCATCGCGCGAGAAGTCGGCACCTGGCAAGAGCGAGGAGACGATGCGGCGCTCAGGCTCCTGCCCGAACACCCCTATCAGGGGTTCCGCGACATCAGCCGCGGTTTCAGCGAACCGTCGATCGGGCTCAACAACTTGCCCCCACTCGACTTTGACACAACGATGGTCCACGTCTGGGGCCCCGTCATGGTGCTCCCCTTCTCCGACATCGACGAAGCGCTCCACACCGTCGAGATGCTGGGTCGCGATCCGGACACGAGTGACGTTCGCGCGGTGGTGGTGGACCTGCTCGGCGAGGGACTAGACGAAGGTTTCACGGCCGCGGCACTGGAACAGATTCTCGAGACCGTTGAGGCGTGGGGCGCAGAAGCCATCCTCACCAATGTCTCTCCCATGGCCGAAGCCATCGTGGCCGATCTCGAAGTCAAGCACCTGCTGCTGCGCAAAGATCTACCGGAAGCAATCGCGGTGGCGTTTCAGATCGCAGAAGCACAGCGCCATCTCCTATGAACCACTCAGGTGAGGAAGCGGACGGCAGCCGAATCCTGAGCGTCGACCATTCGGGAGACTTCACCGAAATTTCGTTTCCCGAACTGTTGCTCAACCTCTGTCGCACCCGCTACAGCGGTGCACTCGAGCTCTCTCGCGGCAAGACCTCCAAACGAATCGTGTTCCAACAGGGCGCACCGGTCCTCAGTGAATCCAATCTCGCAAATGAAACCCTGGGCGTGCAACTGATCGACCAGGGATTGCTGACTTCTCTAGACCACCAGCGCGTAAGTTCGTACATGGAACGCGAGCAGTGCAAAGAAGGGGTGGCACTGCTGGCCCTCGAATTGCTCGAGCCCAAGGCACTGTTTCTCGCTCTCAAAGAGCAGGTTCGCCGGCGCATGCTCGAGACCTTCGCCTGGTCCAGCGGCAATTTTCGACTCGAGTCGGTGGAAGATCTCCAGAGCGAAGTCCAACCCATGAGAAGCGATCCGATCGCGCTGGTCCGGGAAGGTCTGCTCAGCCACTGGACCCCCGATCGGCTGCTCGCCGACCTCACCGAACAGATCGAACTCTTTCCCCAGCGCAACAAGACTTTTGACGAAGCACAGCGGCGGCTGGCCGGCGACGATGAGATCGCCTCGATGTTCGACCGATTCGACGGCACTCTCACTCTGGGCGCCGCGATCGGAGGGCAGTTCAACTCACCTCAGGCACTCGCCACCGTCTGGATTCTCGCCAAGGGTCGGTACATTCGTTTTACAGATGCGGCACTGAGCAGTGGAACCGATCACGAAGACGATAATCTCGAACCCGAAATTGAGATCGAAGTCGTTGCCCATGACCAAGTAGCGAGTGAAACCGAAAAAGAGTCTCTAAATTCCGGCAGATTCGCGACGCCAGCTGCCAAAAAAATCGCGCTGGCCGCCGATGCCATGCGCACCGAAGTGTTGAAACGACTCGTGGGGATCGAGAACCGCAGCTATTACGAACTGCTGGGGATTCCGAAAAACGCATCAGACGGCGAGGTTCGCAAAGCCTATTTCGCGGCCGCCAAGCGCTTTCACCCTGACGCCCTGACCCACCTCGGACTTTCGGACATCAAGCTACAGGCCGCCGCCGTGTTTGCGCGGATCGCCGAAGCGAACGATGTTTTGCGCGACCCGGACAAGCGTCGGGAATACGATGCCGAAAGGCTCCACGCCGACGAGCCCACGGTGGACACCCGAGCGCTCGCACAAGCGGAGACCTTCTATCGCAAGGGTGAAATTCTGATCGGCATGGGTGACTTTCGCGGCGCTCTCGAATATCTCGAACCGGCGGTCGAACTGTGGCCGGACGAATGTGAGTACCAGTCGGCGCTGGGCTGGGCGCTCTACAAGCAACCCCAGCCGGACATCGAACGTTCGCGGGAGCACCTGGAACGTGCCGAAGAACTCGATTCATCCCAGGCCGAAACCCAGTTCCGCCTGGGAGTGGTGCTGCGCGCCTGCGGCGAGAACGAAAAGGCCGCGCTTTGCCTGGCCAAGGCCGAACAACTGGGCCCCAGTGCTAGCTGAATCAAACAAAACGGCGTTTTAATTGGATCTACGCGGTCGTAATTTGACTCCGTATCTACTCCGCACTGCGAGCAGTGAGCGCGTTTGATTTCACGCCCTTAGCGCCCCACCTGCGGTCGATTCCCGAGTGACCCCGAGTCACAAGTACATGCCCTGCTTGACGAAACCTCGTTAGTACGTCAGTGTGAACGGCGGGGGAAAACCATAGGAAGCCCAGCAGATGAATCAGAAAAAGTTTTCAAAACGATTGACGCCACAAGGCGCAGAGAGCCGCGAACGCCTGCTCCAGGGAGCCATCGACCTTATTTCCGAACGCGGTTATTCCGCAACCAGCGTCGATGCCATCTGCAGACACGCCGGTACTGCCAAGACCGCGCTGTACTGGCACTTCAAGAGCAAGGAAGGCCTGCTCAACGCAATCATCGATCGGGTGAATGAGGATTGGATCCGCGAAATCACCAACAGCATCGACTCGGTCGGCGAACCCGCCGAGCGGCTCGATGCACTGATCGCCTCCCTGCGCAACATTGTCGAAACGAAGCCACATTTGTTGCGTCTATTGCTCTCGATCCTGCTCGAACGCGGAGATCAATCTTCGGAAACCCGAGAGGCTATCCTGAAGGTCTTCGGTCGCACGGGTCGAGCGCTGATGAAAGGCATCGAGTCGGATATTGGCCACGACCTGCCGCGCGTCGAAATGGTGGCCCACACCATTCTCGGCCTGCTTCAGATGGCGCTAGTCCGTCGTTTGCTCGATCCGGACACCGATCTCGACATAGTGTTCACAGACCTGCGACGCACGATCATCTTGATCGTTTCAGATCGGATGAACAACCCGGGGATCTACTCTGATGCCCCCCATGCGAGTGTGGGTCCCGGAGAAGCGGCCGTGGGCATGTCGATGACGAGCGGGCAAAACGCTTGACACGAGGTCGGCCCGCTGGATGCATTGACTGACAGGCCGCAATTGTGCGGTTCATTCGTGTCAAACAATGAATTCAATGCATGGCGTGGTCCGATGGCCCCGCGATCAAACTATGCCACCGCAAATTATGCGACCACCCGGTCAACAGTCGGCCGAGTTCGGCGGCCGACTGCCCTCGCGCCCATTCAATCCCAAGTTGCGCTTCCAATGCACTTCGCGCGACGTTATCATTGCGAGGCATAACAAGTTTATATTCGACGGTGTTTGCGATCCCCAGTTGCTCGTGCGGATCACCCTCGAGGCAAATTACCTCATGGCCGAAATTTCGACCTTCGTAACGATCTCGCTCGTCCAATGGCTTGAGAGTCGTTCGGTCTCGGGGGCGGATTGGGCCGCAGACATTTGCGACCCCGAAGAGCTTGTCGATTCCGACGGTTATGTCGACTGGGATGTCTTTTCTCAGCTGTGTAACCGACTCGCCCATTACTCCGAAGAAGTGTTCGACTCCATACCTCCGCTGCCCGCCCCTGCCGAGATCGGGCGCGAGATTGCGGAAGAGCTTTTTTCTTCGGGGTCCGCGCACATGAGTGCCGCCGATGTCCCCGTCGAGATCTTGTACATCGAAGAGTCACTCCGCATGGCGAATGAGCTGTTTCCCGAGCTCGATGTTCACGCGGACATCGCGTCGGACGGTCACGTCGTTTTGCTCGAGTTCGGGTTGCCAGAAGACTGCGCTGGCTGCCCCGCCTTTTTCGAACTCATCAAGGGCGCCCTCGAAGTGGCCCCGTTGCTACTCGATCTGGAACCCGTCGAAGTCGCGATGGAAGTCCACCCGGAGTTCGCTCGCTACGCAGTCGAACTGCCCAGGGGCATCGGCCAAATCATTCCCCTCGATCTCGAAAGCGAGACAACATCTCGGTCGAAGACCGAGCCCGAACCCCTTCAGCGGCAAGGACCGCAGTTGGTCGATCCAGAAGTACAACACCAGGCGGAACATTCTTTCGATCACGATGCGTTCATTCAATCTCTCGCGGCCTGCGCCGATATCGACGAAGTCGGTCAACACCTGTTTAGGATGCTGCGCGAACAATTCGACTGTGTGGCGTCACAAATCTGGCTCGACGGCTCTTCCTTCGCTGAAGGCTCTTCCTTAGCTGAAGGCTCTACCGCCGTCAGTAAGGGCTCTCCCCAGCTCTCCTTTGGGGAGTCGGTCAAACCTCCTACCCGGAGCCTGCGGCTCTCGTTGGGCACAGCACCTCTCGGCCGCATCGATCTCTGGGATTCGGAACGGTTCGGCGACGAGCAACTCGAACAACTGGAGAACCTGCTTCCGTGGTACTCGCTCGCGTTCAAGGCCGTGAGCCAGCGCGAAGTTCCGCCCCGAGCGGTGGATGCGGCACCGGGAGATATTCCATCCCGCAAAGATTCCACGGCCGGGAACAAAGTCGCGGAGACTCTCGAGAGTCTCGCGTCTGTGCGCCCAGTCGGTGGCGAAGACTTGCTCGAAAAACTGGTGTGCCATCTCGCCGAATGCGTCGGAGCCCACACGGTTGTGGTATCTCGGCTTCAGACGGCCAGCTCCACGAGTTTGCAGACCGTCGTCGCTTGGAATAATGGTGCGCTTGCGGAGAACTACGACTACGACACCACCGGTTCCCCTTGTGCGAATGTGCTCGAGGGAGAACTCGGCTGCTACCCGAGCGATGTCCGCAAGCAGTTCAAGGCCGACGCGTCGCTGACGGAGTCGCAGACTGAGAGTTATCTGGGCGTCGCTCTTTTAGATCGGGATCTCCGCGTGATCGGAATCCTCAGCGCCTGGAGCCATGAACCGATCGCGCAGCCCGAAGAAGCCGTCTCCTTGATTCGCATCTTGGCTCGAGGCGCCGAGGCCGAGCTCCAGTTCCAACGCGATCTCGAGAGCAAAACAATTGGCAACGCGCGCTACCGCAGTTTGCTCGAGACCTCGCATGATCTGTGCGTAGAAATCTCGCCAACTCGGGGCCTGCTCGAGGTCTCCGATAATGTGCGCGAACTACTGGGCTACTCGCCAGAAGCCTTTGCCGAAACGTCGCATAAAAATATCATCCACTCGGATGACCTGCCGAACGTCGCCGAACTCTACCGCGAGGTTCAGCGCGAGAACACGAACGTTTCGGCAAGCCTTCGCATCCGACACGCCGACGGCACCTGGTGCTGGTTCGAAGCACAAGCCCGGTCATACCCCGGGCAAGACGGCGAAAATCGAGTCATCGTTTCCGCCCGAAACATCAGCGAACGCGCCACCCTCGAGCAAGAGCACGCCCAGATGGTCTCGATTATTCAGAACAGCCTGGACTTGATCGTGCTCACGTCGTTGAACGGCTCCGTGCTATTCCTCAACACTGCAGGCCAGCGACTCCTCGGACTCGTCAGCGATGAAGAGGCTCGCAGCAAGTCGCTCTACGACTTTGTCCACGAAGACACCACGCGTTCCCTGAAATTCGAAATCATGCCGGCCGTACACCGCCACAAAAAATGGACCGGAGAACTCGCCCTCAAACATTTGAAAACTCAGCAACGCGTGATCGCAGTGACGAGCATGTTCGTGGTGGACGATCGCCGCACCCATCAGCCCGTCGCGATCGCGATGATCTGTCGCGATGTCGGTGATCGACTAGAGAACGAGCGCGCCCTGGTCGAAAGCGAACAGCGGTATCGCATGTTGGCCGACAACCCGTACGATCTGATCGCAGAACTCGACGAGCAGGGCCGCTTCATCTACGCGAGCCCAAACTACGAGAAGATCCTGGGGTATCCACCGGAGATGCTGCTCGGGAGCAATGCTGTCGAGCTCGTGCACCCCGAAGACCTGGAAACCGTGACGCGAAGCTTTTTCTCTGCCACCTCGCAACTCGGGACGACCCGCGGTTCATTTCGCGCGCTGCATCGAGACGGTGGGGACCGGTTGTTGGAGACGACCATGCGGTCGTATCGTACCTCTAGCTCGCAAATAATGTCGGTGTTGATCTCGCGGGACATCACCGAGCAGGTCGAATCCAGCGAAACCCTGCGCCAGACCGAACAGAAATTGCAACAGTCCCAGAAGATGGAAGCGATCGGTCGCATGGCCGGCGGAATCGCCCACGACTTCAACAATCTGTTGACCGCAATTACCGGCTATTGCGACCTCTTGCTCGAGGAGTTGGGACCCAAGCATCCGGCTCGCGCCGATGCAGAGGAGATCCTCAAAGCGTCGGAACGCGCCGCCGGGCTCACTCATCAGCTGTTGGCCTTTAGTCGGCGACAGGTCCTGCAGACGCGAATCCTTGACTTGAACAACCTGGTCGCGGACATGGATCGCATGCTCCGGCGATTGATTGGAGAAGATGTCGAACTCGTGACCCTGCTCGATGGCGCCGCCTGGCCCATCAAGGCGGATCCGGGTCAACTCCAGCAGGTATTGCTCAACCTCGTCGTCAATTCTCGCGACGCGATGCCCCAGGGCGGGCGCATTGTCATCGAAACCGCGAACAAAACCCTTGAAGCCCCCGTCCCGGCCGAGATCGACGAGATTCCGGCCGGCGAGTATCTCACCCTGAGCGTCCGCGACAACGGAAGTGGAATGAGCCCGGATATCCGGGCGAAGATCTTCGAGCCCTTCTTCACCACCAAAGAGAGTGGCAAAGGAACCGGGTTGGGCCTCAGCACGGTGATCGGAATCATTCAACAAACGGGTGGGCATATTGAAGTGGAGAGCGAGGTCGGCGGCGGCACGTGCTTTGTAGTCTATCTCTCCAGAGCCTCCGAGGTTCCGATGCTGCCGGAGCGCTACCTCTCCCCCGAGCAGTTTCAAGGCAGCGAGACGATCGTTCTGGTCGAAGACTCGGAACAGGTCCGTAAACTCGTCGTCCGCTGCCTCGAGCGCCACGGTTACGAGGTTCTCGAGGCTCAATCGGGTATTGAAGCCCTGCGTTTCTTCAACCGACACCCGACGCCCATTCACCTGCTGTTGAGCGATGTGATCCTGCCAAAGATGAACGGATTTGAAATCGCGAAGCGCGCACGCGCGATTCGCCCGGAAACCCTGGTGATCTACATGTCGGGATTTACCGACGATGCACTTTCAAAGCACGGGGTGCGAGCCGAAGACATCAACCTGCTCGAAAAGCCCTTCTCGCCGTCGACGCTGCTACGCAAGGTTCGCGAGTTCCTGGATGCCGAAGCTCCGCCGCCAGACCCTGCAGCCGAGTCGCCTGCGCCGCCCGCTCCCGAGGGCGAATCCAAGGTCTAAACTTCCGTTCTAAAGCTCCAAATTCCGCGGGGTTGGATGGGGAATTGCGACCTCGAGTGTTCGACTCGGAACGGAATTCCCTTGTTATACCCGCAACTTATGTTTCACGGGGAACCTTCGAACCGCAGCCGTCGTGGCGTGAAAAGACGCTCTTCCCGGGGCGATTTTCGAAGCCAAAACCCCCGAGGGGCACGATATTTTCTCCGTAGGTGCAACAAGAAGTACCACAGTGTGTTTTCACAATTTACAGGACCAAATTAGTCCGATATGTTTTGGCAAGACCCAGATCGTCCACTCCAGGCAACGCGAGTTTCAATGCTTCGACTGAGCAAAATCACTGATTACGGGATCCTGATTCTCGCCCACATGGCCAGCAGCAAGGCTCGCAGTGGCGATGGAAGCGGCGATGATTTCTTCCACACCGCCCGAGAGCTGGCCGACGATGTAGACCTCCCCCTGCCGGTCGTGAGCAAGATCCTGAAATCCCTGGCGCGCGAAGGACCCCTTGAATCTCACCGCGGCGCGAAGGGGGGATACAACCTGCGCGCCGACCCCAGCAAAATCACCGTCGCAGAGATGATTGCAGTTCTGGAAGGTCCGATCGCGATCACAGAGTGTGCAGTCGCGGTCGGGATCTGTCAGCACGAGGGATCGTGTTCCGTGCGTGAGCCCTGGCAAGTCATCAACCGCGTCGTCAACGACGCGCTCGGCAAAATTACCCTGGCGGACCTCGCCGAGGGCAGCGCGATGAATCCGCGACCACTGCATCGAATACTCGAATCTTCTCACAGCGCCTCGAATCCAACATCAACTCCAAACAAGATCACAGGGAATCTCCGAGATGTCTAAAGACAACGCCGAACTTCGCGATATTGCCGAGCGCGAGTATCAGTACGGTTTCACCACCGATATCGAGGTAGATCAACTGCCTCCGGGCCTCAACGAAAACGTCGTGCGGACGATCTCCGCAAAGAAGAATGAGCCCCAATGGCTGCTCGATTTTCGCCTCAAAGCCCTCGTGCGCTTCTTTGAAATGCTCGAGAATTTCGAGGAACCCACCTGGGCCATGGTCGACTACCCGACGATCAACTATCAGGACATCGTCTATTACTCGGCCCCCAAGACCCTGCCCGAGCTGGCAAGCCTCGACGAAGTCGACCCCGAGTTGCGCAGAACCTACGAAAAGCTCGGAATCTCGCTGCAAGAACAGGAACGCCTGGCAGGTGTGGTGCCGAAGGTTGCGGTCGATGCCGTGTTCGACAGTGTATCGGTTGCCACCACCTACAAGGCCGAGCTCGAAAAGCAGGGCATTATCTTCGGCTCGTTCTCAGACGCCGTCGACAACCATCCCGATTTGGTGCGGCGCTATCTCGGATCGGTCGTGCCCTATTCCGACAACTTCTTCGCCTGCCTCAATTCGGCCGTATTTACCGACGGATCCTTTGCCTACATCCCCAAAGGCGTTCGCTGCCCAATGGAACTTTCGACCTATTTCCGAATCAATGCCGCCAATACCGGTCAGTTCGAACGCACCCTGATCATCGCGGACGACGACGCCTACGTCAGTTATCTCGAGGGATGCACGGCTCCCCAGCGAGACGAAAACCAGCTCCACGCCGCAGTGGTCGAGTTGGTGGCTCTCGAGAACTCCGAAATCAAGTACTCGACGGTGCAAAACTGGTATCCGGGAAATAAAGACGGGGTCGGTGGCATCTACAATTTCGTCACCAAGCGCGGGGCCTGTCGCGGCCGACGTTCAAAGATTTCCTGGACCCAGGTCGAAACGGGATCGGCGATCACATGGAAGTATCCGAGTTGTCTGCTGATCGGAGACGACTCGGTGGGCGAGTTCTACTCGGTCGCCATGACGAACAATTATCAACAGGCGGATACTGGCACCAAGATGATCCATATCGGGAAGAACACCCGCAGCACCATCATCTCGAAGGGAATCTCCGCAGGTCACGGCTCTCAATCCTATCGCGGTCTCGTGCGAATCGGACCGAAGGCCTCTGGCGCTCGCAACTATTCTCAATGCGACTCGCTGTTGCTGGGAGACCAGTGCGGTGCCCACACCTTCCCCTATCTCGAGGTCAAGAACGACACGGCGACCGTTGAACACGAAGCCACAACTTCAAAAATCAGTGACGAACAGCTCTTCTACTGCCGACAGCGCGGACTCTCCGAGGAGGATGCCATCTCGATGATCGTCCACGGGTTCTGCCGGGAAGTCCTGCAAGAACTCCCGATGGAGTTTGCGGTCGAAGCCCAGGCGCTACTCGGACTGAGTTTGGAGGGAAGTGTCGGCTAGTAGAACCTCGCTTCAGCCTACGTTTCACGCTTCAGCGTCCATTTTCCAACTCCACAGATCCCCTACTCAATGAGATTTAGAAATGCTTGAAATCAAAGATTTACACGTCAACGTGGGAGACACTCCGATTCTCAAGGGAGTCAACCTGCACATTCGCCCGGGCGAAGTGCACGCGCTCATGGGCCCAAACGGTTCGGGCAAGAGCACCCTGTCGAACGTGATCGCGGGCCGACCGGGCTACGAAATCACTCGGGGATCGATCCTCTACGAGGGCAAGAACCTCGAAGAAATGGCGCCGGAGATTCGCGCCCGGGAGGGCATCTTCGTGGCCTTCCAATACCCGGTCGAAATTCCCGGAGTCAAGAACAACTACTTCTTGAAAGCTTCGGTGAACGCCATGCGGGTACACCGCGGCGAGAGCGAACTGGACGCCATGGACTTCCTCTCCATCTGCAAAGAGAAAATGGCGCTGGTCGAGATGCCTCAAGACCTGATGGGGCGCTCGATCAACGAAGGATTCTCGGGCGGCGAAAAAAAGCGTAACGAGATCTTGCAGATGCTGTTGCTTGAACCCAAGCTCTGCATTCTCGACGAGACAGATTCGGGCCTCGACATCGACGCCATGCGGCTGGTGTCCGGGGGCGTCAATTCCCTGCGTTCTCCCGACCGCGCCCTGCTCGTCATCACGCATTACCAGCGCTTGCTGGACTACATCGTGCCCGACTACATCCACGTTCTTTCCGAAGGTCGGATCGTCAAGTCGGGCGGCAAGGAACTGGCTCACGAACTCGAAGACAAGGGCTATGGCTGGATCGAACAAGAGCCAGGCGGTGCAACTCCGTGACCGATCGCAACGCACAGAACGATGCCCAACTGGCACACTACGTCGAGACCTTCGCAGAGCGCGCGGGAAACGACGGCAGTGGCTGGCTCGGGCCCGTGCGGCAAGAGGCCATCGAACGTTTTGCGGAACTCGGTTTTCCGTCCCGACGACTCGAGGAATGGCGCTATACGAACGTCGCGCCGATCGCGAAGCAGGCATTCGTTCCGGCCCTCCGAAGCGACGGTGTAGACGACGGGGACCTTGCAGGATTGGACCTGCCGGATTTTGGCGGAAGTCGCCTGGTATTTATCGATGGGCACTTCGCAGACCGTGCTTCGAAGTTCTTGGACGATCCGGCATTCGAGTTTCAGTCGCTGGCGCAGGCCGCAAAGGCTGAAGCCCCGGCTCAAGGCTCGGCCCTCGCGCTGTACGGAGACCTGGTCGATGCCAAGGACGACGGCTTCTCCGCGCTCAACACCGCGTTTGCGACCGATGGGGCCGTCGTAACCTTGAAGCGCGGGCAAGCGCTGGCCGGCCCACTGCAGATCGTCTTTGTATCGAGCGCGGTTTCGGAGAACCAGCCGCGAGCTTCCTTTCCCCGGGTGCTGATCGTGGCCGAACCCGGCAGCGCCGGCGTAATCGTACAGGACCATATCTCGCTCGGATCCGGCCCGGCGCTCAGCTGTGCGGTTTGCGAAGTCACTGTCGAAGACAATGCATCGCTCGAAATGATTTTGATGCAGCGCGAATCCGGCGCAACGTTTCACATCGCACGCCAACGCATTCGGCAGCAGCGCAGCAGTCGTTTTTCTCTTCATACCTTGAATCTCGGTGGCGCCATCCTGCGAAACGAACTCGAGATCGTGCTGGCCGACGAAGGCGCAGCGTGCATACTCAACGGCTTGTATCTCGGAAGTGATCAGCAACTGGTCGACAACCACACCCTGGTCGACCACGCCATGCCCCACTGCGAGAGCAGCGAGTTGTACAAGGGAATCCTGGCCGATCGAGCGCGGGGAGTATTTCGCGGAAGGGTCATCGTACGTCCGGGCGCCCAGGGCACCGCTGCCGAGCAGCAGAATCGCAACCTGTTGCTGAACCGCGGCGCAGAAGTAAACACCAAGCCTCAGCTCGAGATCTATGCGGACGACGTCAAGTGCAACCACGGATCCAGCATCGGTCAACTCGACGAAGAAGCACTCTTCTTTCTCCGCTCACGCGGCCTGGACGAACGCGTCGCCCGAGTGCTCTTGACCAAAGGATTTGCCGCACAAATCACCGAGTCGATCCGCACGGAGAGCATTCGCGACTGGGCGGCAGCCGTGGTGAGTTCCCGTCTCGAGGCGCTGTTCAGTACTGGAGAGTCGCAATGACGGCGACCTCTACCTCAGCCCAAGCGCAGACCCCTTTCGACGTGGAAGCAATCCGGCGGGATTTCCCGATCTTCGAACAATCCATGCGGGGCAAGCCACTGGTTTTTCTCGACAGCGCGGCGAGCGCCCAAAAGCCGCGGGTCGTAGTCGAGCGCATGGCGAACTTCTACCTCAACGAGTACGCGAGCATTCATCGCGGTGTGTACCAACTCTCCGAGGTTGCGACCTTCGAATTTGAAAAAGCGCGGGGCAAACTGGCTCGTTTCATCAATGCGGCAAATCCGCGCGAGGTCGTCATCACCCGCAACGCCACCGAATCGATCAATTTGGTCGCGCAGACCTGGGGGCGCAAGAACATTGGCCGAGACGATGAAATCCTCATCACCGGCATGGAGCACCACGCGAACATCGTCCCCTGGCAGATGCTCTGCCAGGCAACCGGCGCAAAGCTGGTCGTGGTACCGCTGGCAGACGACGGCAGTCTCGAGGCTGGTGCCTACGAAAATCTATTGAGCGAACGGACCAAGCTCGTGGCCATCGGTCACGTCTCGAACGCCTTGGGCACGATCAACCCGGTCAAGGAGATGGTCGCATCGGCGCATGCCGTCGGCGCGCCCGTGGTGATCGACGGCGCCCAGGCAGCACCCCACATGGCAATCGACGTTCAGGATCTCGACTGCGATTTCTACGCGATCTCGGGCCACAAGATTTTTGGGCCGAGTGGCGTCGGCATTCTGTATGGCAAGCTTGCTCTCCTGAACGCCATGCCTCCCTATCAGGGCGGCGGCTCGATGATCCGCACTGTCACGTTTGAAAAGACAACCTACGCCGAAGCCCCCGCACGCTTCGAAGCCGGCACGCCGGACATCGCGGGAGTGATCGGCCTCGGCACGGCAGTCGACTATCTCAGCAAGATCGGCATGCCCGCCATCGAAGCCTGGGAGCAGGAGTTGTTGGTCTACGCAACCGAACGCCTGTCGGAAATCCCACAGCTTCGCTTGATCGGAACCGCCCCAAAGAAAGCCGCGGTGCTTTCCTTCGTGATCGAGGGCGCCCATCCGCACGACGTCGGCAGTATTCTCGACCAGCAGGGAGTTGCGATTCGGGCCGGCCACCATTGCGCCCAACCCGTGATGGAGCGCTATGGCATTCCGGCTACCGCCCGCGCTTCGCTGGCCTTTTACAACACCAAGCGCGACATCGACGCCCTCGACAGCGCGATCCACAAAGTATTGGAGCTCTTCGGCTAATGGACGACCTGCGCGACCTTTACCAGAGTGTCATCCTCGACCACAACAAGGCTCCCCGAAACTTTGGCACCCTCGAGGACGCCAACCGCTGTGCAGATGGGTACAACCCCCTGTGCGGCGACAAATTGACCCTGCAGATGATCCTCGACGACGACGAGCGGGTCATCGACATCCGTTTCAGTGGCATGGGATGCGCAATCTCGACCGCGTCGGCGTCGCTGATGACCGAATACGCTCGCGGCAAGACCAAGACCGAGATCCTCGAAACGATGGGGCGTTTTCACGATTTGCTCACCGGCAATCCGAACGAGCGAGGCGAAACGGAAAATCTCGGCAAGCTCGCGGTCTTTGGCGGTGTGCGAGAGTTTCCCGCGCGGGTCAAATGCGCGACCCTTTCCTGGCACACCATGCAGGCAGCATTAGATGAAGGCGATGAAACCGCCACCACCGAATAGGCCCTTTGAGGCAAAACGAAGGATGAGACTATGAGCGAAAATTCGGACTCCACCCAAAATGCCAACAGCGAAGAAACCGAGCGGGTGCGCGAACGAATCGTCGACGCGCTCAAGACCGTGTACGACCCGGAGATCCCGGTCGACATCTACGAGATGGGTTTGATCTACCGAGTTGAGATCAAGGGAGCGGACGCTCAAGAAAAGTTTCCGGTCGACCTCACCATGACTCTGACGTCACCGATGTGCCCTGTGGCCGAAACGCTTCCACCCGAAGTCGAAGAAAAAGTGCGCAACGTCGAGGGTGTGGGCGACGTCCACCTGGATTTGGTTTGGGACCCGCCGTGGACCCCCGACATGATGTCCGAAACGGCCAAACTCGCGCTGAACATGTAAAGCGCGAGCGGTCTGGTCTCGCGCTCTCAGGCGGCGATTGGCCTGAGGAATCCGATGCGCGATCCCATTCGGACCCGGGTGCCAGCCTCGCGAAAATCGATTCGCCCTGCCTCGGCGGACACCAGCATGACCAACGTCGATCCAAATTCGAAGTGTCCCCATTCCGCGCCAATCGCGAGTCGCGGCAATGGCGTTCCGTACGCTTCGCCGTAGTCTCGGGTAACCGCCTTTGCCCCCGCGCAATTGGTGGTCAACGAATCAAAGGTGAGGCGAATCTTGCCAACCATCGTGGCCCCGACCGCCACGACGCAGAGCCCTTCCTGCTCAGGTTGTCCGGAAATATTCATGAATGCACAGATGCGTTCGTTCTGGGCGAACAGAGAATCAATCCCCGCGAGACCTGCGGGACTGACCGGCCACAACGATCCCGGGAGATAGCGGACTCTCGAAACGTTGACATCGCAGGGTGAGTGAAAGCGATGATAGTCCGCGGGCGAAAGATAGAGGGTCGCGAAGGAGCCGCCTTCGTAGCCTTTGGCGTCCACGACGTTCCCGAGCAAATCCGCCAGCGAGTATTGCCGCCCTTTGATCTGCAGCAACTGGCCTTCCGTAACGTATCCCGATTCTCCCCAGGTCCCGTCGCAGGGGGACACGATCGCGTCGGGCGCCGGATCAATCGGTCGCGTACCCGGTGCCAGTGCGCGCACGAAAAAATCTTGGAAGCTCGCGAACGATCGAATCGGATCGCGAACTTCGATGAGTTGGATGCCAAACCAGCGCGACGCCAGCAGGATCTGCCAGCGCTGAAGGGGCTGGGGCAGACGAATCCCGATCAGATGCCCAGCCAGGCGAGATATGGCGTTCCTGGGCAGGAGGCGCAGCGCCGATATCAAGAGCGCGCCACGAGCGGTTTGTTTCATAAGCGATCCTCGAGCGCACAATAGCCCAGGCGAAACCAGACACGAAGAATCGAATGAGAACTGGATGGAAATCGTCGTCCCGGGCGACTGCCCGTAGCGGCTTGCTAGCCCGCCTGACCGCCGGCCTTGCTCGAAGCCTGCTTCTTGGCGGATGAGCGCTTCTTGGCCCCGGCCGCCTTCTTCTTTGAGGCCTTCTTCTTGCGAGGGGCCTTCTTCTCGACAGCGGCCTTCTTTTTCGCCTTCTTGGCCTTGGCGGGCAATTCTTCGACCCACTTCCCGTCGCGGTAGTACGCGCGCCAGCCGGTCGCCTTCTTGTCGATCTCGGTCATCACGTACTGTTCTTTGGTCTTGCGCAAAAATCGAACCTTCGCCGGGTTGCCGTCCGGATCGCGCGGGGGAGCATCAGCGAGGTACTTGTACTTGTCGTCCAGTTGCTCTTTGATCGGGGCAATCTCTTCGACCAGGGGCGCGCGGGTTTCGCGATGCTTCGGGAACTGACTCGCCGCCAGGAAAACTCCCGCCGCTCCGTCGCGCAACAAATAGAAATCGTCGCATTTTTCGCAGAGCAAGTGCGGCATGGGAACCGGATCTACCTTGGGAGGCGCGGGCTCTCCACTGCGCAGCAGCTTGCGGGTATTCTTGCAATCGTCCGAAGTACATCCGAAGTACTTGCCGAAGCGGCCGGACTTCAGTTGCATTTCTTCGCCGCATTTATCGCACTCGAGCAGCGGGCCGTCGTAGCCCTTGATGAAGAACTTCCCGTCTTCGACCTCGAAACCGTCGCAATCCGGGTTGTCGCCACAGACATGGAGCTTGCGGTCTTCGTCGATCAAGTAGTTGTTCATCGACGTCTTGCACTTGGGGCAGCGGCGAAGGGTGAGCAAGCGTCGGGCCTCGGCCTCGCTCTCTTCGTCCTCGACCTCGGCCTCGTCGGCACTCATGACGTCGTCGCCCCGCACCAGATTGATGGTGGACTTGCAGCGCTCTTTGGGCGGTAGTCCATAGCCAGAGCATCCGAGGAAGACACCGGTGCTGGCGGTACGAATCTGCATGTGGCGCCCGCATTGCGGGCAATTCACCGAGATGTCGGTCGGATCGTTTTGCCTCATACCGCCTTTATCGCCCTGGGCGATCTCGACGCTCTTCTTGAAGCTCTTGTAGAACTTGTCGAGGACGTCTTTCCAATCCGCTCGCCCCATCGCGACGTCGTCGAGCGTTTCTTCCAGTTCGGCGGTAAAACCAAAGTCCATCAGGGTGCCGAAGCTCTCGACGAGTCGCTCGGTAACGATGTCGCCCATCTTTTCGGCATAGAAGCGGCGCCCCTCGATCCGCGCGTAGCCCCGATCCTGAATCGTCGAGATGATCGACGCATAGGTCGAGGGACGACCGATCCCGCGCTTCTCCAATTCACGCACCAGGCTGGCTTCGGTAAAACGCGGTGGCGGCTTGGTGAAGTGTTGAGCGGGGTCGAGATCCTTGAGATCGAGGGTCTCCCCCACGTTAATGTCGGGCAGGGCCACGTCTTCTTTCTTCTTCGATGTCGGTGGCTGCACCTTCGTGTAACCGTGGAAGACGAGAATGCGACCTCGCGTGCGCAGCTCGAAGTCTCCGGACTCTACGACGAGGCTCGTGCTGAGGTATTCGGCCGGAGGCATCTGGCACGCCACATACTGGCGCCAGATCAGATCGTAGAGACGTTCCTGATCCCGTTCGAGACCCGTGACCTCCGACGGATGCAAATTGACATCCGATGGACGGATCGCTTCGTGGGCTTCCTGGGCGCCTTCCTTGCTCGAATAGCTAAGGGCTTGCTCCGGCAGATACCGATCACCGAACTTCAGCTGGATGTACTCGCGGCAGTGCTCCACCGCTTCGGCACTCAGGTTGGTCGAGTCGGTCCGCATGTAGGTAATGTGACCGGCTTCGTACAGACGCTGGGCCAGCATCATCGTCTTCTTGACACTGAAGCTCAGTCGAGTGCTCGCAGCCTGCTGCAGGGTCGATGTGATGAAGGGCGCCGTAGGCTTGCTCTTGGTCGGCTTGTCCTCGCGGCTTTTGACTTCAAACGTACCCGCTCGCAGTCCTGCCAGCGCAGCGTCGTTGTCCTCTCCGTTGGTCGGCCTGAAGTTTTCGCCGTTCTGCTTGGTCACCTGGAGTCGGATCTCGTGCGTAGGCTTGCTCTGGGTCTCGAGGTCCGCGTAGATCTCCCAGTATTCATCGGGAATAAAGGCGCGAATCTCTCGTTCGCGCTCAACGAGCAGGCGAACGGCGACCGACTGCACGCGACCGGCGGAGATTCCGCGAGCCACCTTGGACCACAGCAGAGGAGAAACCATGTACCCGACGACTCGATCGAGAAAGCGACGAGCCTGTTGAGCGTTGACCCGATTGATGTTCAACTTGCCAGGGCTCTGGAACGCTTCGTGAATTGAACTCTCGGTAATTTCGTTGAAGACCACGCGCTTGAATTTCGAGGCGGGACCGCCGATGACTTCGCGCAAATGCCACGCGATCGCCTCGCCCTCGCGATCGAGGTCGGTAGCCAGGTAGACGATGTCGGCGTTCTTGGCGAGCTTGATCAGCTCAGCCACCACCTTCTCCTTGCCCGGCAGCACTTCGTAGTTGGCTGCCCAGCCCTTCTCGGGATTGATCCCCATTCGGGCAATCAGCGCCTCGCGGGCCTTCTTCTTTTTATGAGCTGCGCGTTTCTTGGGAGGCAGTTTGCGCGTCACCGCCGCGGCTTTCGCACGAGCCACGGGATCGACCCGATTCTTGCCGGATCCGCTGACCGGAAGATCGCGCACATGACCGACGCTGGACTTCACGATGAAGTCCTTGCCTAGGTACTTGTTGATCGTCCTGGCCTTGGCCGGCGATTCGACAATGACGAGTGACTTTCCCATCTGATCTTTGATTAGCGGCATGTTTGATCCAGACCCTGAATTCAGGAATGAACCCACGAGAGCAAAACCTACAAGGTCGCCCCTTCTTTGTGCTCGCTTCTCCCCCCAGCTTAATTTTCTGAATTCAGCGCAACTGACTCAAGTTCCCGACTCAAATCCGATTCGAGGACCGGGCTCTTCGCCACCCAAGTAAATAGAAGAATCCCAGCTACCCCGGAAAGCCGGAAGAATTACAGTGCTTTCGTGGTTCCCGCCAGAAACAGAATTTTGCTATCCCCAATCCCCGCGGGCAACGGCAGGATGGCGATTTACACGTAGCTCAGCTCAGTGTTTCCAGCACGACACATTTTGATGCCATCCTGTAACCGTTCGGCTTCGTGACTGTGTCTTAAACCCTACAATCAGCGCGCCGCTTCTTCCCGTCCACCAAACTTCGGACACGAAACTTGCCAGCCGATCCATGGTAATCGCGTTGGGGAGCCCACCGCGCCCGTGACATGGAGCCGATACCAAGGCGACCTCGGGTTGAACTGCGGTGAGAAAATCGAGCGACGAAGATCCACGACTTCCGTGGTGCCCAACTTTCAACACTGTCGAGCGCAGCTCAATTCCGAGTTCGATCAGCCGGTGCTCGGCCAACACCCCGAGATCTCCGGGCAACAAAATGCTCTCGGTCGATCCGCTGCCAGCGAGTACTTCGACCCGAACGACGAGGGAATTGTCATTGCGCCCCTTGAGACCGGCGTCCGCCGCCGGCCAGAGTGGGATCACCCTCAGGTCGCCGATGACCAACGGTGGATCGCCAGCACCTCGTTCTCGAACCCGAACGCCGCGCCGCCTGGCGATATCGAGCAGGCCCCGGAAGTCTTCATCATCGACGGTCCCGCGCGGCAGCCAAAGCACACGAGTCGGAACGCGATCGAGCACGGCCTCGAGACCTCCGCGGTGATCGATGTCTGCATGGCTTGCAATCACGAGGTCGAGTTCAGTGACCCCCAGAGCCGCGAGACCCGGGACCACGACCCGGCGGCCCATGTCGAAGGAATCGCCCAACGCCCTGCCCGCGTCGATCAGTAGCGATCCCGAGCGTCCCTGAATCAGCGTTGCGTCCCCCTGCCCTACGTCGAATGAAACCATCCGGGGAGGCAGTGGCGAAATACTTTGGGCCGGTGCCAGGGCGAGCAGCGCACTTTCGACGAGGGACAACAACACCCGTGCGACGGTAGACCGAGCTCGGAGTGCGAGCACGGCGATCGCACCGGCGCAGAGCAACACCCCAAAGGCGGGCGTACTTCCGACCGGCGAAGCCGGCAGCCAGGAAGCCGCCAGCGTGACACAATCGAGCGTAAACCCTCCCAACTGCGACACTCCGATCGTGACGAAGCGAGTGAGGGCCGTCTCCGGAAAACCGGCTGCGCACGCGGCCAACAGCGAGGCGGGCAACATCACCAGCCCCACCCAAGGGACGGCGATCAGATTGGCCGCAACGCCCCACACCCCGACGCTGCCTCCATGCCATGCGACCCACGGCGCGGTCGCCGCGATCGCCGTGGCCGAAGTGCGAATCAGGGATGGGATCGCTCTTGTGTCTGAACTCGCCGGTCGCCGTGCGAGCAGGAGTCCCGCGCTGGCGACGAACGAGAGCTGCGCGCCCATCTCGAACAACGCGTGGGGTTCGACGATCAACAGTGGAAGTGCAGCGAGACAAAGAAGCTGTCCGCCCCGCACCGTTCTGCGACTCGCAACCGACAGACAGACGACTCCGAGGAAGAGCAGCGCGCGCCGAACCGGAATTCCCCAACCCGAAATTCCGGCGTAAACCAGCGCGGCGGCAAAGGCGCCGATCAGGGCGATTCTGCGCGGATCGCGGTGCGCGGACAGTCGCGAAGACAGGAGGCAGGCCCGGCGAACGATCGCGAAACCAAGCCCGGCGACCAACGCCACGTGAAGTCCGGACACCGCGAGCAGATGGCCGATCCCGATGCGCGCGAACGCGTCGCGGGCAGGTTGTGGGAGCGTGCTTCGATCTCCGAGAACCAGTGCTCGGACCAGTCCACCTCCTGGCCCGGCCTGTGAGAGGCGCTCCCCGAGCAAGCGGCGCCACTGTGCAAGGGCGGTTCGAAAGTCTCCGACCGCCTGAGTCCACATCCGTTTGGGCGCGGACACCCGAACCAACATCGCCGCATCGCGGAGTGTCGCCAGCGCTCCAATCCCGCGTCGCGCATAGGCGTCCGTGCGATTGCGCGCTCCTGGATTGGCACTCAGTCGGATCGGGATGAGGCGCAAGCGCGCCCGAATGCGCTGTCCGTCGTGGAGTCGCATGAGCGCGGCACTCCGCTCGGGATCCAGACTCTCGAAGACTCGCAACCGGCGAGGCACAGCTTTCGCGCCGGACGCCACCGCTGTGCAATCACACAAATCAAACGCCACTCGCGGACCCTGCCCGAGGACCGCGCAAACCGTGCCTTCGACCAGCGCTTCTTGGGGCTGCTCGAGGGGGACGATCTCGGCCCGTTCACGCGCCGACGCCAGCGCCAGCGCGCCACATGAACCGATCACCAGAAGCGCTGCTGAGGCGCGCAGGTTGGGGATACGACGCGAAAGCAATCCGGCGAACAGACCGGCCAGCGCGAGCGCGCGGGCGAGGGCCACATCGATCATGCCTTGATCTGCGAGGATTACACCGGCGGCATAGCCGAAAGTCGCCATGGGAAGCAACGCGAACATACGCTCGACCCGGGACCGGGCTGAGGGGGCTTGCGCAATGGATTGTCCGAGCGGGCGTTTCGGAGCCTGGGCTGATTAGTGAACGGTATCGCTTTCGCGCGTGACCAACTTGGGTGCTGCACGATTTCGCATGCGTCGCACGTAGGTGGCCATGACATCGAGGTTCTCGTTCAGCTTGGTGAGCTCGCCCGCAAAGGCCTGCATCATCCGCTCAATTTCGCGCACCCGGACGACGCTGGATTGGGAATCATCTTCGATATTGCAGCGCACGCCGCAGGCCAGTGACGCCCCATCGATCATCGCCTCGTACTGCTCTGAAGACAATTCGACGCGGCTGTTTTGTTCGCACAGTTGCGCGGCGATCTTGCCCGACAGATCTTCGTCTATGCCGCGCAGCAGAAGATCGCCGCGTACGCGGTCAAAGAACGCGACGCCATCTTCGACGATTACCCGCCGCAGAGCCCGCCCCGCGAGCAGCATCTGTTCCTCGCTCCGTTTGCTTCGCATCCCGCTGCCTCCTGCATGCGTCCAAAGCACGCATTCCCCCGAACAAAAAGCAAGATCAGTGCCACCGGCAGCTCACGCGCGGAAATTCGCGTAAACTATTGTAATATCGATGTTTTTCTTATTTCAGAAGGCTGCTGCTCCCAGCTTCGCGAAGCGGTCCCGGGTGGGAGTGGGTAATCGCGTTCCCTCATTGGTCTAAATTCAGTCACGCCAGGGGAAGGGAACCCGAGCCTGATCCGCTTCGGTGTCGAGCAGGCGCAGGCGCTCTTCCGACTTTTCAAGATACGCTTCGAGCCGGCTACGTTCCCGCGAGCGGCCGGCGGACATGTCACCAAGATGCGACTCCGCCAATTCGATCTGGCGATGAAGCGAGCGAAACTCCGCACTCCACTGTCCCTTGCTTCGCCCGCCCCGCAGTGTGCCGTTTTCTGCCAGGCCGTTAGGGGTCAGCGTCACGATGCCGTTTGCCGCATCGATGTTGTAAGTGAAGTGGTTAAAGAAGGAGAGTCCGAGCAAGCCCTCGCTCATGCTACTGATTACGAGGCCCGCCACGTTCTTGACCTCTGCCGAACCCAACTTGACCGATTCGAGCATTAAAACCGGCGCGTGTATGAGTCCGTTCGCAGTCTGCCGCGGCGAAGTGCGGACCCCCGGCCCCTCTATCGCGAGCCCGAGTTCCTTCGCCGCCCATGCGGGAAGCACCACATCCGTTGCACCGGTATCGATGATGAAAGGCACGTCGAGTCGATCGTTGATTCTCACAGAGACGCGCATGCTCGAGCCGGCCCGCTCAACCCGTATTCGGTGAGTCTTTTGGGTCCCCCCGGCTCCCCGCGATGCATGCCCCGTATCGAGGCGCGCCGGCAACTTCGGCGGCGTATAGTGCTGAACCGGCGAACGACCCTTGGGCGCCTCCGCCGCCGCCTTGGACAAGGTGCGGTAGCGCAGCGGGACCTGTCCCAGATCCTGCGTAAAGTGCATCCTCCCGCTCTCGTCGATCCAGCGATAGATCTCGGCAGAGGCCGAAACACAGAAAAACAGAATTCCGACCAGCAGGAACCAGCCGGCAATTCTCGCCAGAGAACCCGCTTTCAATCTCGACACAAATTTCGAAACAACAGCCATCACCCCGCCTCCCACGCTCTTCTAATTATCGGCGAGAAATGCCAAAGGCTTGATGGGAAGCTCCTCGGAGGGTCCTGGGGGTCATCTCCGCGGGACAGCATTTTCCAATTTTTGATTTACGGGGCTTTGGGGGTGAGGCTCGGGGGTATCCTTCTGCCCGGCTTGGTTGCCCGCTGGGCGGTTTGGGAAAAGGGCCGGTTTAGTAGTGCGGACGGGCTGGACGTCGGAGAGAGGGTTGGGGTGG
>JADFNE010000053.1 GCA_022563535.1 Myxococcales bacterium | reverse complement strand
ATCCCAATATTCCGGTCGCAACAAGCAACAACAAAATTACAGCCGAGGCGTCCATCAGCCAGGTTCCGTAGCGGCCGAAGATTCGGCCCGAATGCAAGTCGGAGAGCACCCGGATCAGTGGCAGTCCGCGGCCGCGGTACTCGCGCAGGATGTCGGCCTCCAATGCTTCGGGGAGTGGGCTCGAAGCACTCCAGATGACTCCCGCGGGATCCGACGGTTCCCAGTTCAACAGATCGGCATCTGCTTTGAAGAATTCGTCTCGGACCTCCACCCAGAGTTCTCGATTGCGGTTGTGTCCGACCCGAGCGAGGGGACCCGGCAGGGAGGCCGAATCCATCTGGTCGATGATTCGAGCACCCGCATCGCTCGGGGAGCCTGGGGGCTCGATCGACGGTCCTCCCACCGGTTGTACCAGGAACAGGCGATCCGGAGTGGCCACGGCCAGGAAGTCCTGAAGCTTCACGACACCGACGAGATACGATTCGGTGGCGGTGAGATAGACACCATCGAGATAGAGGCCTCGCTCGAGGCTGACACCGTTGTGATCACCTGCCGGGAAATGAACCAGTTCGCCCTTTGGCGCGAGACCGTACCAGTCGAGCAGCGGCTCCCAATGAATGGAGCCTTTCAGGAAGTCAAAGCTCTCGTCGTGATTCAGCGCCAGACCCGTCAATGCGAGCACCACCACCACGACCGCAACGGCCTGGCCGAAGAATCGGTGGGTGCCGATCAGCGATCTACGGAGCTTTGGATTGAGTCGCGGCACCGGTTTGCTCTACTTCCCGATCCAGGGCCAGGGCCAGTCGAGCCAACCGCGTGGTTGCGCGAACCGAGAGCGTCGCACCACTGATGCCGTCGATCTTGCGATCCAACTTTGCGTTCGAATCAACCCAGGCGCCTCGATATTGATTCATGAATACGGGAAAGCGAATTTCCCAACCGCGCGACTCACGATAGGTCAAAACCTTCACCTCTTCGATCTGGCCAGCTTGGATCGCGACGCCCAGGGTAATGGGTTCGACCTTGCCGATTTCTTCGAGTATCCAGACGGTGCGATCGCCCAACGCCCAGTAACGCACTCGCAGGCCGCGATACGCGTGTCCCAGTACCTTGGCGACCCTGTCCTTGAGATCGCCGGTCAACCAGATCGCTTTGGCCATCGGCTTCTCGCCCGGAAATGCCTCTTGGACGAACGCCGCCGAGGTCTGATAGACCTCGACAGCATCGGCTCGAGATGCGATCAGACAGACCAGACTGATGAGACAGAGGATTGCGGAGTAGGTTTTCATCATGCTTCGCTAGAAAATGAATCCGAGGCCCAGGTTCACACCGTCGAGTTCCTCCGCACCGCCCTGGTTGCTCTGGAATTGACCGTCGATCTTCAGAACCACGTTTTCGTGGGGCCAGAAATTGAATCCGATGTCGTACTGCCGCTTCGTACCCCCCGCGCTACCCGCCGACGTATTGAATTGGTTGTAGCGACCGAACACACCAACCCACTCGTTGATGCGGAAAGACGGTTCGACGTAGAAGCCGTACTGTTCGTCTTTGCCCGCGGCTTCGGCAGCAGCGGAGTGCAGATCCCAGCGGGCGTAGAGAGCCCGCAAGCCGAACGGCCCCCGCTCATAGATGACGTGAGTTTCAAACAGCGTCGCGGGCGTTTTGGATCCAGTGGCTGCGATATTTTCGCTCCATTGAGCGCTGACACCCAGTTCTAGTCCCGGTACGCCCCGATAGACCACACGCCCCGTGATCGCGACGTCGGAAGCGTCTGCCTTCGCGAGCTTCTGGCGACCGCTTCGAATATTGAAAGGGCTTTCATTATCGGCGTGCAACCCGGTTGTAATCGCCAGGTTCGTGCTCAATCCGTGGTCAAAATTGCGGCTCAACATGCCGCCACCCTCCCACCACGTTGTGGGGATGATGTTCTTCTCCACCGGATTGCGCTCGACACCATAGAACGTCGGCGGCTCATGGGTTTCGTTGAGGATGCCGATCGGCAGCAGGAACAACCCCCCGGTGGCCATGATTCTGAGAGGAAGATCGAATTCGATGAAGGCTTGCTCGAGTTCTACCTCGCCCGGCGCACCTTCTCCCGCAGATGCGTGCTCGAGTTCGATTTCGGAGAAGAATCGGATCTTGTCCGAATACTCGTGATTGATGAACAGGACGAAGCGGTGAAAATCAGCCTCGGACTTGTTCTTGGCTCCGCTCGAACCCTTGAGAAAGTTGAAGTGAACTTCACCGTAGCCGCCGAGCCGAGTCTTCTCGAACCAGCGTCCGGTTGCCTCGCCGTTCTCTACCGCATCCGCAGTCGCGTCGATCTGTTCCTGCTGTACTTTGTAGAGTTCGTAAAGTTCCCGATTGCTCGGCGGTTCTTCCGCGTGGGCCGGAGCGGCCAGGATGGCGGCTGCGACGCCGAGCGCCGTCATCCAGTTCAAGCGCATCATGGGCCGTCTTTCGTTTGATTCCACTGCGAAAATGCTCCGTCCTTCATTCGTTTTTTCGATGGATTCTTCGGGGCCTCGCCCCCGCCTGGCCTCGTCTCCGCGGGGTCCGCCCGGCGGCATTCAATTAGCAATCTTAAATGAAAACGACAATGGTTTTCAATTAGAAATTATGATCGGCCGCGGGAATTCTGAGCCTTAGAAATGATTTTCATGTTTATTTACAGTAAGATACGAGATTAACTGCGACTCCGCAAAAGCGAAAATGGATTTCATTTTCTATATGCAACCAGTCCTTGCGCCCCTTCCGGGCCGCAATTTGGGTGGATGGCTTGCTGAAGACACCCCCGGCTCGCCTCATTCGTGATGGGCGTTACGCCGATCCTTGAAGCGACAGCTGAATCTTGAAGTCAGCTTGCAAACCGAGGAACGGGTGTGTCGGCCGCGCGAAAAGAAAGACCAGGAGTCGACGATTCCATCGCCGACTTGAAAGCGCAGATCGCGACGTTGCGGGTGATTCAACAAGTCACTGTGGCGGCGAGCGACAGCAAGAATGAATCGACAGCACTCAGCGCCGCGCTCGAGATCATCTGCGAAGGTACGCCCTGGCAAGCAGCGCGCGCATACACCGTAGATTCGGATCGGGGCGGCTTTCTCCCGGCGAGCACTACCGACTATCTCAAACAGAACCTCGAACCCACCGTGGCCAGAGAAACTCTCGCAGCCCTCTTGGAGTCATCTCGGGCTCGTAGGTTTTCTAGCGGTGACGATCTACCGGGACGCTGCCTGGCCGAGGATGCAATCGTCGTCAGCCACAATCCGAGCGATGAACTCACCGGTGAACGCGCCGCTCTCGCCGCGGAACTGGGCCTCACCACCGCAATCGCGGTTCCCATCAGCCACAAACACAGGCAGTACGCCATTCTCGAATTTTTCTCGACTGAAGCCTTGCTGGCCCATGAAGCTGAACTCGAAGCTGGCTTGCAGATGTTCAACGAGATTTGTGTTCGGTTGGGAGTCCGATTCGACCAGCTTCGGGAATTGGAGTGGAGTCAGGCGCACGAAAAGCGCGTTCAATCGATTCTCGACGCGGTCAGCGATGCGGTAATCACGATCGACGCAGCCGGCATGATTGAGTCCGTCAATGCCTCGACCCTGAGGATTTTTGATCAGGACGAAGAAAGCCTGATCGGATACAACGTCAAGACGTTGATGCCCGAGCCCCACTACACACGTCACGACGACTACCTCGGCGCTTATCTTGCGAGCGGAGAAAAGAAGATCATCGGCACCAGCAGAGAGGTCGAAGGCATTAGAGGGGACGGCACAGTCTTCCCGATCGAACTGCATGTGCGCGAAGCCCAGTCCAATGACCGAACCATCTATACCGGGGTATGCCGGGATATCAGTCAGCGGAAAGAAGCAGAAGCTGCGATTCTGCACGCCAAGGAGGAGGCCGAAGCGGCTGACCGCGCCAAGAGCGAATTCCTCGCCACCATGAGCCACGAAATTCGCACGCCGATGAATGGCGTCATTGGAATGACGACCCTGCTGCTGGACACGGACCTCAGCGAGGACCAGCGCGAATTCGCAGAGACGATTCGGAAGTCCGGAGAGTCGCTGCTCGCCATCATCAATGACATTCTGGACATATCGAAACTGCGGTCTGGCAAATTCACCATCGAGCCCATTCCGTTCAACCTTTTCGACACCGTTGCGGAGGTCACCGAATTACTCGGCACCAAGGCCGAGGAGAAGGGTCTCGCGATCGAGGTGTCGTATGCCGCAGATGTGCCGCGTTGGCTGGTTGGCGATGAAGGTCGAATTCGACAGATCATCATCAACCTGTTGGGCAACTCGATCAAGTTCACCCTGGAGGGCGGAGTCAAGCTCGACATTACCTGCAGCGTGAAAACTGAAGAAAGCGCAAAAATTTCGATTGCGGTACAGGACACTGGAGTGGGAATGTCGTCAGAAGCACTCGCAACGATTTTCGATCGCTTTACCCAGGCCGACGCCTCGACGACCCGTCAGTTCGGAGGCACCGGATTGGGACTCGCCATTTCGAAGCAGCTGATCGAAATCATGGGGGGCGACCTCGAGGTCGAAAGCGAGTTGGGCGTGGGGACAACGTTTACTGCGAATCTGACCCTGCCCATCAGTGACGACAAAGAGATCACGACAGCGTCGGACTCACGTACTCGCAAGTCGATTTCCGGCCACTGTTTTTCAGCCCGGGTGCTCGTGGTCGAGGACAACACGGTCAACCAGAAAGTGGCCACCCGCATGCTCCAACGGATGGGGTGCAACGTATCGGTGGCGGCCAATGGACAAGAGGCCATCGCCATGATCGCTGACATGCCCTTCGACATCGTGTTGATGGACTGTCAGATGCCCGTCATGGACGGCTTTGAGGCCACTCGCGAGATTCGAAGCCGGGACGCGAGTTGGAGCCGAATTCCCATTGTCGCGATGACGGCCAACGCCATGTCGGGTGACCGAGAGCGCTGCATCGCGGCCGGTATGGACGACTACCTCTCGAAACCCGTCAGACCCGACGGCCTGTTCGAGATATTGAGCCGCTTCCTGCCCTCAGGGTCAGACACGGACTGAACTCCCGGCCCCGGTAGAGAAGCGAAGAGCATCTCCCAGGCCCGAGGCACGCTCTACCTTGCGACCGATCGTCTGTGCAATGGCGTCGCGACTCGCGTAAAGCGAAACTTTGCTGCTGGCGCGGGTCACGGCCGTATAGAGCAATTCCCTCGTTGCGTGCTGGGCCGCAAAATCTGTCAAGACGATGGCGACCTCGGAAAACTCGGAGCCCTGACTCTTGTGCACCGTCATCGCAAATGCGGTTTCGTGTTCCGGCAGACGTGAATAGGCGAACTGCCGAGTGATTCCCGTCTCGCCGGAAAATACGACCCGCTCGACGCCATCTTCCCCGGGAAGAACGATGCCCACGTCCCCATTGAACAACCGCTGTGCATAGTCGTTGGTGTTGATCAAGATAGGACGCCCGGGATAGCGCTCTGCGTTTCGACCGATCAGCTTTTCACGACGCAGTATCGATTCAATGGAACGATTGAGTTCTTCAACTCCTCCTGGACCTCTGCGCAGGGGGGACAACACGCGAAAGTTCGAAAAATCGGCGAGCATACGCTCGGGATCCTTCTGCGTGAGATACTTTTCGAAGCCCTGGATCACATCGCGCTGCAGCTGGGCCACTGCCGGACCCCGCACGTCGAGATCGAAGCGCGACACATCGGAATTGTCCGACGAATCGAGGATCTCGAGTGCCGCAGTCGCATCACCCTGATTGATCGCACGAGCCAGCGCGCCGATTCCGCTCTCGGGTTTGTATCGGTAACTGTGGGTCAAGCGAGCGATGCAGTTCCCGATATCGTTTTTCGAAGCGGATGCCCACGACCCGTCGGAATGGGCGGCCGCGCAGATGTCGCCCAACACAGCGCCGGTTTCGACCGAGGCCAGTTGGTGTTCGTCTCCCAGTAGAATCACACGCGCGTCAATCGGCACCGCCGACAAGAGGCGGGTCATCAAGGCCAGGTCAACCATCGATGCCTCGTCGACCAACAGCAAATCGATCGGCAGCGGGTTGCCCGCGTGGTGGCGAAAGCCGGGAAGCGCTCCGGCGCGAACGCCCAGGCAGCGATGGATGGTATGGGCGGCCGTGGGGATCGCTGCTTTGATCTCGGGCGGACACGGAAGATTGCTCACCGCCGAATTGATCGACTTCGCCAACGTCGCGGCCGCTTTGCCCGTCGGTGCCACCAATGCGATTCGCGGAAACGAGACTTCGCCCCCTGCGGCCTGGGCGAAGGCCTGCTCGACGATGAGAGCCAGGATCTTTCCCGCGGTTGCGGTCTTCCCAGTTCCCGGACCTCCGGAAATGACGCTGAATCTGCGCCTTACCGCGAGTTCCGCGGCGAGCCGCTGGCGGTCGGATTTCGCGGCTTCGGGACCGAGCGATTTTGAAGAATCAAAGAACCGATCCAGGTCCTCTGCAAGTTTGTCTTCGTCGATTCCGGAAACTCGCAACGACGCTCGCTGTCGCAGTTGGTCGGCCAACTGTTGCTCAAAGATCCAGTATCGGCGCAGATAGAGTCGCCCCGCCGCGTCGAGAATCATCGGCCGGACATCATTGAACTCTTCCTCCCCGGCCGGTGAGTCTTGACGCGACACCTCGACTAGCGGACTCGAAGCCAGCACTTCTCGCCAAGTCGGGGCTTCGGAAATCTCGACCTGGTTCGATAGCCCTCCCCAGGTGTCGGGTTCCGCGAGACGGTCCACGGCCAGGCACGTGTGTCCAAGTGAAGTTTCTTGACTCGCCAATGCGATGGCCGCGAGTACCAGGGGCCGATCTTCACCCCCCACGCGACCGATCTCTTGTGCGAAGTGCCGGTCCGTCGACGAGATCAACATCGCGTCCTGCAAGGCTTTCAAGGTCGGTATCACTTCAAAGCTCCCACGGGTTCTGCGAGGCATTTGGACAGCGCTTCGATGCACTCTCGAGATGGACGATCGAAGTAGATGCCGGAGCCGACAGCCCGATCGGGATCCATTCCGCGCAAGAACAAATAGTAGGCTCCGCCAAAGTGTTCGTCGTAGTCGTAGCCTTCGAATCGCAACTGGAGATATCGATCAAGGGCAACGGTGTAAAGATGATATTGAAGCACGTAGTGGTGCTCCGACATCGGTACCTCGAGACCGGCAGGATCGTAGTCCGAGGGCGACGGCCCCAAATGATTCGACTTATAATCGACGAGGTAGAAGCGACCCTTCCATTCGAAGACGAGATCGATGAAGCCCTTGAGATAGCCCGCGAGGGGTTCAAAGCGAAGATCCTCGAGACGTTCGGCGTACAGCTTTTGAAAGTCGCTGCGGGCGTGGCTCTTGAAGGTCCCCGCCAAATCTGCGACCGACATCCCTCGCGTACGAGATCCATCGTTGCCGCGACTCGCTACCGGGAGCAAAAACTCCAGTTCGTCGAGCCGCCCGGATTTAGGTAGATCCGCAAGGGTCGGCCCATCTTCGCTCCATCTCGTTTTCATGATCCGATCCAGCGCCTGGCAGAGCAGGCTGTGCAGGCCGGAATCAAAGCCGTGGAGTTCGAGTGCTTCGCCGACGATGTCCCGGGACTGAGTGAGCGAAGAAGTTTTGAAATCAAGCTGTTCCAGGATCGAGTGCAACATGGTTCCGACCGCCGCTCCCGCCGGAAACCCGTTCAACATGACCTCTGCCTCGACTCCGCTCTGCAGTCCAAGCGCGGGGGACCCCGAGACCGCGTCGTAGTCCAGACCTTCTTCGCGAGTTCGGGGCAGTCCGGGCGAGCTGTGTAGATCGAGCGGATCGGACGCCGAGAGTGCGGAGAAGCTCGAATGCCGCCAGGTCGTCGAGATCTCTCGGCTCACGGGTGTTGGCGAAAACTCTTGCGACGTGCGCGGCAGTGTCTGTCGCAGCGCGGGCTGCGAGCCCAGATCTCTCAGCCCAATCGCACCCTGCGACTCTTCGATCAGATGCTGGATCTCGGCACGCATCTCATCGTCGTTTGTTTTTGCAAGTGGAGTCGGCTTCGGATTGCCCTCGCCAGCTGCGCTCGGATGCAGCAACGCTGCCAGGGGCGAAGCACCCGCTTTGCGAAAATTTCCCCAGACCACGCAGCAGCGGTGCTTTGACCGGGTGAGGGCCACGTAGAGAAGACGGGTCGCCTCGGCGACGGCCTCCTGGAGGGCCAGTTTCTGATGTTCCTCCTTCGCATCGGACCCCAGATCCAGCACGATCTGGTTCTCACGCTCGAGATCGTGAAAGCGAGCCCACTTTGTTTCGTCTCCGCGCAGACTCGCACCGACCCACAAAAACGGGCAGTAGACGATCGGATACTCGAGCCCCTTGCTCTTGTGCAACGTTACGACCTTCACGGCATCGGCGTCGCTCTCGAGCCGCAGCTCACCTTCTCCGCCAACCGCGTTGTCCCGAAAAGAACGGTCTCCCCGCGCCCGCACCAGCCATTCGAGCAACGCCCGTTGACCTAGATGGCCGCTTAGCGTGGCCCGCTCGAGGAGCTCAGCGAGGTGGAGAAAATTGGTCAGACGGCGCTCGCCGTCTTCGAGGCCCAACAGCCGTGGGTGAACACGCGCTTCTCGAAACAGCTGATGAAACATCTGGATGAACCCGCGCTCGAGCCAAATCTTGTGCCAACGACGAAAGCAAAGCAGCCACTCGTCCCATTCTTCTTCTTGTCGTTCTCGATGTTCGCCTGGTTCGACAGACTGTTGAAGATTTTCGAGTGCGCTGCCTCTCAATCCGAAGATCCGGGTCGCGAGCGCCGCGCGCACCCTGGGTTCCGAACCCGGTTCTACGATTCCCGCGAGCAAGGTCCCCATCTCCCGAGCTTCCTCTGTCTCGAAAACACTCGCGCTTCCCAACAGCGCCGCCGGGATTCCGATCGCACGCAATTCGCGGCAAATCACTTCGGTTTGCCGGTTGGTTCGGCAGAGAACTGCGATGTCATCGGGACGCACTGACTTTCCTGCAATCGTCGTGTCGCCTCGAATCAGTTCGGCTATTTGCGCGGCTACCCGTTGAGACAGCAAGGTGAGTTCCGTCGCTTTTCCAATCAGCTCCGCTTCCTCGCGTGACGTGAAAAGAATCTCGAGCGCGGCAGTCGTGCCTTCTCTGATCTCGGAACCGTCGAGTTCGTCCCGCGCATCGGGCCTCGCCGAGACGGGGTCGAAGGGAATTCCCTCGAGACCAAAGGGGGAGGCCGACTGATTGAACAGCGTGTTGATCGCCCGGATCATGCTCGGGTCCGAACGCCAATTGGTGTCGAGCGTGAAACAGCGATCGCCCGCGTCTGCCTTCGCCATCAGATAGGCGTACACATCAGCGCCGCGAAACGAATAGATCGCCTGCTTGGGGTCTCCAATCAAGAAGAGTGTGGACGAATCACCGGCAGCGCCACTCACAGGTGCATCGCGGTGCCAGATGCTTCGCAAAATTCGATATTGAAGCCTGTCGGTGTCCTGAAACTCATCGACCAATGCGGCTCGATACTGCTTTCGCAGCCGGCTCGCCAAAACGAGTCCACCCTCACCATCGAGGGCAGTTGCAAGTTGCTGGAGCAGATCGTCGTAGGTCTGCTGGCCCATGCGTTCTTTGCGAATTCGACTTTCCTTTTCCACAGCGTCGATCATGCCGCGCTCGAATTCGATCTTTTGTGCATTTAGAACACGGCACAGCGCTTCATCCGCGTCGTAGAGATCGCCGCAGGCCTCGAAGAACCGATGCACGGGAGTCTCGTTTCCCTTGCTTGTACCGCTTTCGAGCTTGGCTTGAGTGAAGCGTTGGAACGTCTTCGAGTCGCTGGCGAACCCCGGCGAAAACTCGGCCAGTACCTGATCCATTTCACGTGAGTAGCTCTCGAGAATCTGTGCGGGCTTGTAGGAATTGTTCTTGAGTATCTTTGCCACTGCCGCGGTGTGGAGCTGCGAAATGACCTCCGGCCCAAACTTCTCCCACGCTCGGCGAACCTCCGCCAACGCCCCGGACCACGCTGCTTCCAGGGCGATGAAGTGTTCCCGGTCCATGGGCCGCGACGGGGGAACCAGTTCAATGGCATCCGCTGCACTTGCGCGCTGCGCCAACCTCACCAGCGACTGGATGTTTGTGCCCTGATTGGCCAGGTAGCGTATGAACGCTTCCGGTTCGCCTTCGATCGATCTCGCCCAATAGTCGCCGACTATTTCCAAAACCAACACATCCTGATCGGCCAGCAGTTCGAGATTAAAACTCGAGCGACTCTCGAACGCGTTCTCTCGCAGAACGCGCTGACAAAAACCGTGGATGGTCAAGATGGCGGCTTCGTCAAATTCAGCCAGGGCTGTGCTCAAGCGCCGCACTGCCCCCGAGCGGTCGAGCTTCTCCTTCGTGGCCGGGTTGTCCCCCGCAAACAGGCTTTGAAGCACAACATCCGTTTCGAGAGCGTCGTTCGCCAGGGCGGAGAGCGCAGCTGCGATGCGACGCCGGATTCGATCTCGCAGCTCCGCCGTCGCAGCGCGGGTGTAGGTCACGACGAGAATCTCGCCTACGGAGAGTTCGCGCTCGAGCAGCAGCCGGAGATACAGCGTTGCAATCGTGAAGGTCTTGCCGGTGCCCGCACTCGCCTCGATGAGCGAAGTGCCAGCGAGTTCGATCTCGAGAGGCTCGAGGCGAATCACTTGAAGTCCCTCCGCGCGGCGAGCAGGGGAGTGAACACCGAGTTTGCCAAATCGTCGAAGCGATGATCGCCGGGGAGTTCGGTGTCGGGATCGAAGGGGTCGACGCCCTTGAACGCGAGAACGTTATAGGGATCGAAGCCCTCTCCGGCCGCGAAACGATCTTCCGTGTATTTTGCCTTCGCATGGTTGAGTGCGTCATCGTGATCTTTGCCTGCGAAGGTTCGCTCCGCATACAGCCGAGAGGTTCGCGGAAACAGAGGCAGCGGCGTACTTCTGCCAGCGAGAAACAGACCGACGAGATGGGCCAAGGTCTGCTCGGGGGATTCGGGGCGGGTAAAGCGCGCAATGGTCGGTTCGCTCTTGCTGGGGCGACCGATGAGATAGGTATCGAGCCCAATCTCGGCAAAGCCCTGGGCCTGTGGGTCCGCAGCCGCGACCTGAAGAACCAGATGCCGGATCCACGCACCCAGCTCGGCCGCACTTCCGAGCTTGGCGAAGCGAGACAGGATCTGTCCCTTCCCAGCGAGATCAGGCAACTCACCGATCAGGCGTGTGCCCGCAACTTCGATCGAAAACGGAACTGGAGGCCTGGTCTCGCCACCGGTCAATTCTTGCACTTGATCGGCCATCGTCACGACGCTGCGCATCAGATCGTCGAAGACGATTCGCCCGGCCAACCCGTGCGGGAGCCGACCGCTCCCCCGCGCAAGAGCAAAAGCCTCCGGCTCCGACACTCCCGAGCCGACCCACTCCAGAAGTTGACTTCCCAACTTGAACTGGTCGAGGGCGTCGAGTTCGAAGGGTTCGCGCAGTGCGAGTTCATCTGTGTTTTCGCGAAACGAAATCTGCATCCAGTCGCGAATGAAATGACGTGCGGGGTGTCGGAAGAAAGCGATCAGCTGATCGAGTTCGATCTCTTCGACATCCGAAACCTGCAGCTCGTTCTCAATGAAAGGTAGATCCGGCTGCAGGGATTTCGCGAGCTGCTCGGCCGCTTCGCAATACAGCGCAGAATGGGCATGCAAACGGGAATCGCGCTCTCGATCAAAATAGCGGGCGCTGTAGGGCTGCAGGGGATGTTGAATCAGCACCGCATCTCGGATTGCGCGGCGGTGATCGCTCTGCGGGGTGTCCGGAGGCGCGAAGGTCTCGCTCAACGAATCGAGTAGTTCGTCGACCACGACCGAAGGCGGCAAGAGTGACCCGTCCTTGATGCTCTGCCCTACGAAGGTGATGACCAGCCGCTCACGCGCGGCGAGCAACGCTTCCAGAAACAAATAGCGGTCGTCTTCACGAGTGGTTCGATCACCGACCCGCGGGTCCTTCGCGACAAGATCAAAGCCGAGCGGCTGCCGAACCCTGGGGAAAGCGCCGTCGTTCAAACCGAGCAGACAGACGACCTTGAACGGAATGCTCCGCATTGGAACCAGTTCGCAAAACGTGACACCGCCGGCGAGAAAGCCACTCGGGGTGCGGGCGTGGCCAAGGTCTCGATCGATTTGTTCACGCATCGTTGCGAGGGAAACATCTGCATCGAATTTCGCATTGGCCGCTTGTTTTGCGATCGCGTCCAACACTTGCCTGAGCAGCAGGTGTTGCTCGGAATTTTCGTCGTCGCGCTCCGCGAGTCCGGCCAGAAACTCCAGCAAGTTGTCACGCCACTGCCCGGGAGAGCGCGGCGCTGCGAGCTTCTCACGCTGGGCAAACAAGAACTCGCAATAATCCAACATTCGCCCCAGGCGTTCCGCGCCCTGTCCTTCGACCGCATCGAGGGGACGAACCCCCCGAAACAGACTTCGCTGATCGTCCGGAACCCCATACCCCAACAGCAATCGGTCGAGACCGAAGCGCCAGGTGTTCTCGCGATTCCCCGGTTGGTCGTAGGATTCTCGGTGTGCGCCGTCGACCCCCCAACGTATTCCAGACTCGACGATCCATGACTTGACGATTTCGATGTCTCGGGCCGCGAAGCCAAAGCGTTCGCGAACGCACGCAAGACCGAGCAGGTCGAGAGCGGCCGTCGCACTGAAGCGACCGCCGACAAAGTCGAGTCCGCGCCCGAATGCCTCGACGACCTGATCACTGGTGAGTGGCCCGCGGTCCGCGATTCGAAACGGAATCGCGCCCTCGCCCTTGGCGATGGCATCCGCTTTGCGAGACCGCACCCCGAAAACGGCATCGATATAGGGAGCATAGGCTTCGATGTCGGGGGTCATCACGACAATATCTTGCGGCTCGAGGGTCGGAAGCGCTTCGAAGCAGGCGAGAAGTTCTTCGCGCAACACTTCGACCTCGCGCATCGGGCTGTGGCACGAATGGACGCGGATCGAACCATCTTCGCGGTCCAGGGGAAGCAGGCCTTCATCGGGTCCATCGGGCCCAGCGGCCTGGCTGCGATTGCGCAGGTTCAACATGTCACTCTGCAGTATCCGGAGCATGCTCTGGCTCTCGTCCATTGGGTCGCGGTATAGATCGTCGTCCCCTTCGACGTAGTTGTGTTCGAAATAGTTGCCTTCGTCTTCGAGCATCTGCTGAAAGTCGCGACCCAACCGACCGAGAGACGCCAACAGGGCATGATTCTCGAGATGCAGCGATGTCGCGTCCTGAGATTCGTCTTTGCGAAGCGCCCGTCGCGACTCTCGGGGCGATGCCATGTCGGCCCAGTATTCCCGCGTCGGACTCAACATGAACAAGTGCAGCTCCAACTGATTCGAGAGCGCGCTGAAGAGATCCAGATACAAAGGTGGAAGAGAGGAGATGCCGAAGATCGAAATCCGATCGGGCAGGCAATCAGCCGCGAGAGCTGCCCCCTCGAGGTGTCGTACGAATTCGCCGGCTCGGCCCACGAGATGATCCGCCCCCAAACGATCGATCAATACGCGCCACAACTGTGCCTGCCAGCGAGCGTCGGGGTCCAGGGCTTGGCTGAGTTCGGGGCTCTGCCATGCAACAATCATTTCCGGGCGATACGTCATGTACTGATAGAACGTGTTGGCGATCTGGCGTGAGAGTTGAAAGCGCTTGCGACCATCCTCGTCCGCCTCGAGGAAACGGCCGATGGACTCGAACCCCGGCTGACCCACGAGCCCAGGTAGGACATCTGCGACCGACCACATCAGACTTTCGGGGTCGAACACGGGATCGATCTCGCTGTCGAGGACGCGTTTGAAGATCATGTCGAGCAACCCGCGCAACGAGAGAATCTTGGGGTTCGCCCAGACTCCGAGTCGATCCGCCAGTTGCATGGAGAGCCAGCGTTCCATGCCGCGGCCCTGCACGACCAATGTCTCCGGTGTAAAGGGATCGAGACCCGGGCCACCGACGAGCGCACCGAGTTCTTGGATCAGTACCTCCGTTCGGTTGCTGCGGTGAACGATCATGGGACTCCTGATTTTCCTGGCACGAGCCCGGGCTAACGCAGCCGCGCGGCCAGGAGCGTCAACGCTTCAGCGACTCGATCCGGAGGCATGGCGGTATAACAGAGCCGCACCCAGGACGCGTAATCCGCCCCGCAAGACTCCCCCGGTGCCACGAGCACGCCGTCTTCGAAGCAGTCTTCGAGAAAGCCCGAGATGCCACGATCGTCGAGATGGGACGAGACGTCCAGAAAGAAGAAGGTCGAACCGCCGGGTGCGGGCAGATTCAGGCTGGCTGCGGCCTTTTGCGAAACCTCCCGGTAGGTTTCTCGGGTCCGCTCCTGCCATTGCGCCCCGCTCTCGAGGGCCCGCACCCCGGCGAGTTGCCCAGCGGTGGGCGCGTGGTAGAAGCAATGGGTTGCGAGCTTTCGCGCCTGATCGGTAGCCTCCCGCGGGCCCACCAGGTAGCCGGTGCGGTTGCCCGCCATGCCATAGGCCTTGGAGAACGAATACGTCGAGATCGTCCGCTCCGGCGCAACGCGCCCCATCGAAAAATGGCTACCTCGATAGACGAAGTCCTCGTAAACCTCGTCGGATAGCAGCCACAAATTTTCTGCCGTTGCGAATTCCGCAAGCGCGACCAGCCAATTCTCAGGCAGAACTCGGCCGGTCGGGTTGGAGGGGGTCGAAACATAGAGCGCAACCGTTGCCGAGCTGAGTCGTGCGCGCACCGACTCGACCGCAGACTCGGCTGAATCGACACGATCATAAAACGGAACCTCGACCGGCACCCCGCCAAACGACTGCACGATGCCGCGGATCAGCGGCCAGAAAGGCGCCAGGATCAGAACCTCATCCCCCGGACGAATCAACGCCCCGATGGCACTCGACAGCGCGCCGGTCGCCCCTGCACAGACCAACACGTTGTCGGGTTCGCAGGGAAGTTGATTTTTGTGCCGCAGCTTATCGACCAGGGCGTCGACGAGTTCGGGAATACCCCGGGTGTCGCAGTAGCGGTGCATCCCCGGATATTGGTCGACCCTCAGGTCTTCCATGCGTCCGCCCTCGAAGGGCTCCATCCAAGTATCGCCAACATGCAGTGAATAGAGCGGGCCAGGGTGGTCTTTCAGACGATCGGCAAAGGGCGAGTAGACGGCGCCCGGCATGGCGAGCGCGTTTTCAGAAAATTTCGGGAAGCGAGGCAGCGAAGACCCCCTTTCAATCAAAAATCTGAATGGGAGTGCCGCTCGATGGTTCGAAGTTGGAAGAACGTTGAACAACCCCGGGCAAGCGGGAGATCATGAGTCGTCGTTCCAGTTGTCGATGACCATCTCATAGCCTTCGCGAAACGTCGGGTAACGGAAGCGATACCCGGTCGCAATCAGGCGGTCATTGATACAGCGCTTGCTGCCGGCCCGGCGCATCTGGCCCGGTGGCGACCCCGCTCCGAGAGTGGGAAGCTTCACCCCCAGACGATCGGCGAGCCAACGCAGCACGACCGCTTCTTCGGCGGGCTCGTGGTCGACAGCGAGATAGATGTCGTGCATTTCTTCGTCGTCCAAACCCATCAGATGCCGCAAGCAGCCCGCCGCGTCGTCACGATGGATCCTGTTCGTGTAGTGGGGCTCGTCTCCCTGGATCGCGACCTCGCCGTTGCGGACAGCGCGCAACAGACGATCGCGTCCCGGGCCGTAGATTCCCCCAAAGCGAACCACGCAGCCCGGCAACGAGTCCGCCAGCAACAAACGCTCGGTCATCAAAATGATATCGCCGCGGTAGTTGCTCGGCGCCGTATGCGATGATTCGTCGATCTTCTCACCACGTCGTTGGTCGTAGACCGAAGTGCTCGAAGTAAAGAAAATACGCTTGGGCTTTTCACCCAGTTCGGCCAGGGAACTCAACAATCTTCCGACACCGTCGAGGTACGATTTCCGGTAACTCTCCTCATCGCCTCGTGCGGCGCCGGCGGTATAGAAGATGTAGTCGATCGATGTGGGAAGTCCGCCCAGGGTCTCGGGAAGCGCCAGATCAGCTCGTAGGGGCACGATGCCCGCCGGAAGATTCTCAGGATTTCGCTTCAGCCCAAAGACCTCGTGCCCGTCTGCGACGAGCATTTGCCCGAGGGCGCCACCCACATATCCACATCCTGCGATCAGTACCTTGGCCATTGCCCAAGCTTGCCCCATGTCTCCCCCTCGCCCCACCCCTGTTGCGCAACGCGGCGAAGATTCTCCGGCCCTCGCGCAGAACCGGCGAAGCCTTGGAACGGAAACGCCTCGGCGACCTATACTCTTGGGAATGAAGCCGGCGATCGGAATTTCAGAATGCCACGACGCCAGGGGGCGGATTCGCCCGGGTCGCGAGTATCTCTACAACGACATCGCCTATTCCCGGGCGATCAGCGAATCCGGCGGAAGCGCGCTCCATCTCCCAATTCAGGACGATCCAGCGGCGCTGGTAGAACGGATCGACGCGCTGCTCTTGCCCGGCGGCGACGACTTCCCGCCTCCAGATCCCTATCCCGATGGCGTTCAGTTCGAAGCCGCGAGCGAGCGCCAGATCGCCTTCGATCGCGAACTCCTCGCCAGCGCTCTCGAGCGTGGGATTCCGGTGCTGGGAATCTGTTATGGAGCACAATTGCTGGCCCTCGAACTCGGCGGCGCCCTGCACTACCACCTTCCCCACGACATGCCCGATGCCCACGACCACCAACTCGACGACGCCCAGGGCCGCCACCGGCTGGAGTTCGAAGAGGATTCGCACCTGGCATCGCTTTTGGGACCCGACCCGATCGAAGTCAACAGCCTGCACCATCAGGCAATCGCCCTGCCCGGTCCCGAGTTGCGCGTGGTCGCGCGCAGTCTCGACGGGGTCATCGAAGCGGTCGAACATTTAACGCGAAGTTTTTGTATCGGGGTTCAATGGCATCCGGAAAAACTTCCAGCAGCCGCTTCGCGGCCGCTATTCGTCGGCCTGGTTTCCGCCGCGAGAGAGTTTGCGGCGCAGTAGCTTGCCGCTGGCCGTTCGGGGAAGCGATGCAACCTGGATGAACTTCACGGGACACTTGTAGCCGGCGAGTCGATCGCGGCAGTGGGCGCGCAAACTCTCGGCGTCGGGCAGGTTGTCAGCCGCCGATACCAAGAAGGCTACGGGCCGCTGACCGTAGGTTTCGTCGTCCTCTCCAGCAACACCCGCCTCGGCGATCGCCGGATGTTCGAGCAGGACGGATTCGACTTCCGCCGGATAGACATTCTCTCCCCCGGACACGATCAGATCACTGCGACGGTCGAACACCCAGAGTCCACCGTCTCGATCGATTGAACCGATGTCTCCCGTGTGGAGCCATCCCTCGCGCAGCGCATCGCGGGTGGCGTCGGGTCGATCCCAGTACCTGGACATCACCGTGCCACCCCGAACGCAAATTTCACCGGGGCGATCGCGCGCTTGGGTGATGCCTGATTCGTCCACGATCTTGATCTCGGTGCCTTCGAGGGGTCGCAGACCGGAGACGATTGGATCCCCGGGTCTGCGCGTTGCAACCTGGGATGTCGCCTCGGTCAATCCGTAGGTGAGTGCTACCGGGAAGCCGGCATCGCGAGCGGCGGCCAGCAGCGAAGCGGGCACCGGACCTCCTCCCAGCAATACGCATTTTAGTAACGGCGGCGGCGACGCTGCATTTCTTTCCGCGAGAACTCCGGTGAGCATGCTCGCTACGAGCGAGATTCCTGTCACTCTTTTGCGGTCGAGATCGCGGTTGATCTGTTCGGGAGAAAATTTTTCGTGCAGCACGACTGAGGAACCCGCGAGTACGCTGCGCAGTAGGATCGACAATCCCCCCACGTGAAAGACCGGCAGACACAGCAGCCATTTCTCCGTTTCAACGCCGCCGAGTAGCGCCGCCGAACCGCTTGCACTCGCGAGAAAGTTGTTTCCGCTGAGCACAACGCCCTTGGGCTTCCCGGTCGTTCCGGACGTATAGAGGATGAAGCGCGGCGCGCTCAGGTCCAGGTCTTCACCGCACACGAGACAATCGCCCTGCGCGGACTGATCTTGGATCTCTTCGGTCTCTTCGGTCTCTTCGGTATCGACGAACTCGCAGCGGCCTGCCGCTTCCCGGAGGCGGATGCGCACGACTCCCTCGTTCAGTTCGACCGCCTCAGCTTCGCTGTCGCCAGCGCGGTGAATGAAGAAGCGCGCTCCGCTGTCCCGCAGTTCAAATTCGATCTCGGGAATGCGCATGCGCGTGTTGACCAGGTGAAGGACGAAGTCGCCCGAAAATCCGGCGTGGACCAGCAAGGAAATCGCCAGTCCATTGCTCAAGTGAACGGCGACGACACCGCCTCGCTCGACACCAATGCGAGCGAGCGAACTGACCATTTCATCTACTCGACGATTCAACTCGGCGTAGTCGAGAGTCGCTCCATTCCAATCGATCGCGAGTTCGTGCGGTGAAAGGAGCGCCCGCCGCGACAGCCACGAGCTTTGCCAATCGTCTGCGCGATAGCTGGGATCCGTCATGTGGACAAGTCCACGACGGGTTCGGAGAGACATTTGCGCACCCGCGACTCGTCCATCTCGATGCCGAGCCCCGCACGCTCGGGACTCGGGAGACAACCCCCCAGCGCAGGTTCGAGCAGCGCGACGTCCCGCGCCAGCAGTCCACCGGTTGCGAGTCCGCAGGCGGGAATGGCGCCCTCCATCGCGATTGCAATCGCGACCTGGTGCGCCGCAGAAACCCCGACCGCCGAATCGAGCAGCGACGTGACCACGACACCCATGCCCGCCTGTCGCGCGGCCCGGGCAATGCGAAGCGATGCCGAGGGCCCACCCGCCGCGGAGGGTTTGATCACGATCAGATCTGCCGCGCCGGCATGGATTACCCGCAAGGCAGCGGACTCGCCCACGGCCGATTCATCGGCGGCCAATGCAATCGGCGACTTCTGACGCAGTGCCGCCATGGCGTCGAGTGCGCTTTCGACCAGCGGTTGTTCGAGATACTCGATCCGATGGCGCGCGAATTTTTCGAGGGCCGTGAGTGCATCGTCTGCGACATAGGCCTGGTTCGCGTCCAACCGAATTGCAACACTCGGTCCCACAACGTCACGCAATCTGGCTACCCGCTCTACATCGCGAGCGAGATCGAGTGCCCCCACCTTCAACTTGACGGTTCGAAATCCGTTCGCGATTTCGGAACGCGCGGCACGCGCGAGAGAATCGAGATCGTCTCCGGCCACCAGTGCGTTGCATTGAATCACCGGGGGAGCTTGTTCGCGATCGGTTGTCAGAAGCTCGAACATCGGCTTTCGATGGGTTCGCGCCCACAGGTCGAGCACGGCGGTTTCTACCGCCGCGCGCGCGCAAGTCGATGACATCGTCAGCTCGTTGATCTGCAGGGTCAGCTCTTCTCCGACCTCGACCTCGTTTCCGAGCAACTCCCCGGCCGCAGCGGCGAGCACCGAGCGAGAATCTTCCAACGACTCGAGCCCGAAGCCCGGAAACGGCGAGGCTTCCCCCCAACCCACCTCGCCGGCATCCGAAACCAGCCGGACCAGGGTGCCGCAGCGCTCCGTCACGACACCTTGCGCGTTTGCGAATGCCTTGGCGAAGGGCAAGCAGATGGGAAAGAGCTGGGCGCCGGCGATTTTCATCCCGACCTCAGAGCCACCAGCCCACTGCGAGAAGCAGGGAGAAGATCATCCCCAGCCGGGCCGTTGCCGAAAGCGCTGCATTCAGCGTGGGTCCATCGGTGTTTTGGAAGACTTGATCTACTAGACGACAAGCGTGGGGCAAGGTGAGCAATGGCAGCCACACCCAGCTGGATCGCTCGCATACCACCCAGTACACCGGGAGCATCCAATAGGCCAGGCCGATGAGAATGGCATACTCGAGGCGACCTCCCCGGGCACCCAGTCTCACCGCCAAGGTGCGCTTGCCCGCGCGAAGGTCGGTTTCGCGATCTCGCACATTGTTGACAACGAGGGTGGCGGTCGCGAGGGCGCCGACGGGAATCGACGCCAACAACGCCAGCGACGACGCTTCGAGGGTCTGGGTGTAAGTCGTCCCCATCACGGCGACGACACCAAAGAACAAGAACACCATGGGATCGCCCAGACCGTGGTAGCCGAAGGGCCAAGGCCCACCGCTATACGTCACGGCGGCAATGATGGATGCGACACCGATCGCGACGATCGGCCAACCCGCAATTGCCACCAGGTACAAGCCCACCAGGGTCGCGGCGGCAAAGACAGCGACCATCCCCGTTCGCAATTGTGAAGGAGTCAACAAACCGAGCTGGGTCGCTCGGGCCGGGCCGATGCGATCGTCGGTGTCGGCCCCATTTTCGAAGTCATAGACGTCGTTTGCGAAGTTCGAACCGAGCTGGAGCAGCACGGCGCCGAGCAACGCGGCCAGGGCGGGAAGAAAGCGAGCGCCACCCTCCACCGACGCGACCGCCGTACCCACCGCGATGGGGCCGACGGCAACGGCGAGCGTGCGGGGCCTGGCAGCCAACAGCCAGGCCTTGTGGTCAAATCCTCTGGGCGCAGTACTCGGGGTGCTGTCCATCCCTAGGGTCGCCAAGGAAAGCGGGAATAATCTGGCTCGCGCTTTTCCATGAAGGCGTTGCGGCCTTCCTGTGCTTCTTCGTTCATGTAGAAGAGCATGGTGGCGTTGCCCGCGAGTTCCTGAATGCCGGCCTGGCCGTCGCAGTCCGCGTTGAACGCGCTCTTGAGACATCGAATCGCCATCGGACTCATGCTCACGATTTCGCGCGCCATCACGAGGCCCGCGGTTTCGAGTTCTTCGAGGGGAACGACATCGTTGACCAGGCCCATGGCGAGGGCCTGTTGGGCGTCGTACTGGCGACAGGTGAACCAGATCTCCCGAGCTTTCTTCTGTCCCACGACCCGGGCGAGGTACGAGGTACCAAAGCCCGCATCGAAACTCCCGACCTTGGCCCCGGTCTGTCCGAAGCGGGCATTCTCCGCCGCGATCGTGATATCGCAGATCACGTGAAGCACGTGACCCCCGCCAATCGCGTAGCCCGCGACCAGCGCGATGATCGGCTTGGGCATGCTGCGAATCAGGCGTTGGAGGTCCAGCACATTGAGCCGCGCAACTCCGTCGTCGTCTCCGACATAGCCCGCATGACCCCGCACACTCTGGTCTCCTCCCGAACAAAAGGCTTTGTCTCCCTCGCCGGTAAACAGGATGCATCCCACCTTCGGATCCTCGCGAACCCGCTGGAAGGCATCGATCAATTCCTTGACGGTCTCGGGCCGGAAAGCATTGCGAACCTGCGGCCGGTTGATCGTGATCTTGGCGATCCCGTCGTCCAGATTTTCGTAGCGGATATCTTTGTATTCAAGAACCGTCTTCCAATTTTCTGAGCCCATCTTGTTTCCTTGTCCCTGTGCCTGCCCCAGTCACGACTGGTTCCGGCGGTTAGTTTTCCTGCGCGTCGATTTCCGCGAAAAATTCGCGAGCGACGCGACCAAAATCTTGCTGGTTTTCGAGGTGCACGGCGTGGCCGGCGTCGGCCACGATTTCGAAACGCGAATTCGGAATTCGTTCTCCGAAGGCGCGGGCGATCACACAGAACTTCTCGTCCTCGGCCCCTGCGACGAAGCAGGTCGCGACCTTCAGCCCGGCGAGTTCCAGTGGCGCCATCGCTCCGGTCCCCATGCCGCGCAGACTCGCGGCGAGTCCATGGGGTCGGTTGCGCAGACGTTCGGCCCGGGAATTGGCCAGGAAGTCCTTCCCCAAGCGGGACTGGCTGGCAAAAATGGGCTTCGCCATCCACTCGTCGACGAAGGTTTCCAGACCCAGCGAAAGAATCCGATCGGCAAGGGCCTCGTCCTCGAGAATGCGCGCCTTTCGCACGGCGGGGTCGGGGAGTCCAGCACTTGCGCCGACGAGCAGCGCCGAACGCGCACGTTCGGGATAGCGGGTACAGAAGGCGAGGGCGGCCCGGCCTCCCATCGAATAGCCGAGCAGGTGAGGACGTTCGAGGGCGAGTTCGTCGATGATCGCCGCAATCTGATCGACACAGCGATCCATCGAATAGGCGGAAACATCTCCAGGAGCGTCGCTACAACCGTGCCCAACGAGATCGACGCAGACGGTCGTACGCGCTTCACACAACTCGGAGACGACGCCCCGCATACTTTCCGTCGACCCGGTGAAGCCGTGCAGAATCACGACCGGGACCGCATCGTCGTCTTCGCATGGAACCGTCCGCGCGTGAAGGCGAACACCTGCGGCCTCTACAAAATTCGAAAATACTCGCTTCACGCGTCCTCTCCCTTTGTCGTCAAAGTAGCCGTCAAAGCAAGTCCCGTGGCGCTGACCAGCGATCGAAAGTGCTCGAGGTTCGCCTCGCGATCGATCGGTACCTCGATGATCGAAACGCCGGGATGTGCGAGGGACTTTTCGATCGCGGCATCATATTCACGAAAGTTCGCGACCCGGGTATGGGACAGACCGTACAGCGTAGCGGCCGCCGAGAGATCGACACCATGTGGTGTGGTAAACAATTCGTTGAAGCGAATTGACTCGCCGTACTCCGCAACGGGCAGAAACGAGAAGATGCCCCCACCGTCGTTGTTCAACACGACGATCGTGGCTCGCAGGGCGTAGCGGCGCGCGGCCAGCAGCCCGCCGATGTCGTAGAGAAACGCGAGATCCCCGGTCAGCAAGAACACGTGGCCCTGCCCCGCCGCAGCCGCACCCAGCGCGCTCGATACGAGCCCGTCGATCCCGTTGGCTCCGCGGTTCGAGAGCACCCGGAGATCGACCGCACTCGCGGGCATGAACGCGTCGAGATCGCGCACCGGCATGCTGTTGGACACATAGAGGAGCGAGGAGTCGGGGAGTCTTTCGCAAAGACTCCGAGTCGCACGAGGTTCGAACAGCTCCGTTTCACCGCCCAGGCAGCGGTCGAGGACGGCCTGGGTGCTCGACTCGGCCGCAAGAAACGACTTCAGCCAATCGCTCTCCCGTGCCGCGCTCCCCCTCGTCGCGATCGCCGCGCAGAGCCTTTCGCAGAGATCGACCGGATCCGCCAGAACAAAGTCTGAGCTCAAGTGTGACGGCTCGTTCCAATCCCCATTGGAACTCACCAGCACGAGCCGTTCGGGTGGCGTCGCCTCGAGCCAAAGCCGGAACGCCTTGCTGACCGGCGTGCCTCCGAAGCGCAAGATGATCTGCGGGGTGTGGGAGTCCTTGAAGCCCGGGTCGCGCAAGAACAGATCCGATCCCGCGATGATCGGTGCGGCTTCGACGTGTGCACCACTGCGCAACCCCGACGTCGGCTCCGCCAACACCGGCCAGCCGAGCAACCGACCCAGTCGCGCGACCGCGGCTGCGAACCCGGGCGCGTCCAGCGCGCCGCAGGCGATGACTCCCTGTTCAATTAGAAGAAAATCCTCTACGAGTTCATCGATCTGCTTTGTCGACGCCCGCGGAAGTGCGACACGTTGCTGGGCGTAGGGCCGTCCGTCTGTCCGGCCCCGCTCCGCGATGCGATCACCTTGCGACCAATCGGCCGAAGCTTCGGATCGAACCGGCTCCAGGGGTTCGCGCAGGGGCCAGTTCAAGTGCACCGGGCCCGGGTGTGTCCCCTGGCTTTCCCCCACTGCGCGACATGCCATCGCGCGGGCGTAGCGGAGCATCTTCGAACCCGCTTCGGGAACCGGGAGTTCGGCGAAGAAGCGCACTTGATCGCCAAAGATCTTTACCTGATCGATCGTCTGCCCCGCACCCCAGTCTCGTAGTTCGTGGGGACGGTCCGCACTCAAGATGATGAGCGGCACCCCCGCGTGATGGGCTTCGATGACCGCGGGTGCGTAATTCGCCAGGGCGGTACCCGAAGTACAAATCAGCGCCACCGGGCGCCGGCTCGCTTTGGCGAGGCCCAGGGCAAAGAATGCAGAGGAGCGTTCGTCGAGATGAGACCAGGCCCGCAACTCCGGCACACTACCTGCGGCGACGACCAGCGGGGTGGAGCGCGAACCCGGAGAGATGCAGACGTGCATCACGCCAGAGCGCGCGAGCTCTTCGAAGAACGCCATCGCAAACGCGTAGGTGGCGTTTGGAGCATCTGCAGTGCCCCGCATCGCGACGGGTCGCGCGGGTTCATTTTCGATGGCGGTTTCTTTGCTCATTTATATTTCCGTCATATCTCCGTCAACGGTGCGAGCAACGCTCGTAGCTTGAGACGGGTTTCGGCCAACTCGTGGGACGGCTCCGACCCCGCGACGATCCCCGCACCGGCGAACAGCCGCGCGCTGCGACCGCGCAACAGCGCCGAGCGCAGCGCGACCCGAAACTCTCCATCGCCCCGGCCATCGACATAACCCACGGGTCCCGCGTACCAGCCCCGGTCGAGGGCTTCGAAATGTTCGAGCCAATCGAGCGCCGTGGCACGCGGAGCGCCACCAACGGCTGGAGTGGGATGCAGTTGGGCCACCAGATCCAACACACTCGTGGTTCCGCGTCGATGACCGAGCAAGCGACCGCTGAGCGGCGTCTCGAGGTGCTGGATGCCTTCTAGTTTGAGCAGATTGGGAACCGCGGGACCTTCGAGGTTGCCACACGATTCCGCAAGCGCCTCCTGGATCGAATACTTGACCACGTCGTGCTCGTGTCGCTCTTTTTCACTCTCGCAAAGCGCGACACTGAAGTGTTCCTCTTCTTGGGGATTGCGTCCCCGCGGCGCACTGCCCGCCACCGCCGCAGTCGTAACTTGATCGCCATCGAGTGCGACCAGTCGCTCGGGGGTCGCCGAGACGAACAGATCATCGCCGTCTCGGATGGCGAGAGTTGCACACGAGGGAAACATGGCGCGCAGGCTCGAGAGAAATGATGCGAGGTCGAAGTCTTGATCTCCAATCACCCGGAGCGATCTGGCGAGTACCACCTTTTCGAATTTGCCCGCCGTAATGGCGTCGAGCGCGGCTTCCACCTGGGCCAGGTATTGGGTGTGTGTGCGGTCGGCTTGAACGCGAAACTCCGGACCGGGATCCTGCACCTCGCCGATGAGACCCAATTTGGATGGAAGACCTGTGGAATCGAGTTTCCCGTGCGGGGAAGCAGAGGGGATCTCTGCACATAGCCCATCAAAGACTTCATCAATCCGACTATCGGGTTCGACAGCGCAAGTTCGCGTGACCCACGCGAACTTGTCTCGACACACTATTGTGATCTCGGGCAACAACAAGCGGCCAGCGCCGAAGCCATGCCATTCGCTCTCGGGTTCGACTTCGCTGTCGAAGAATGCAAACCCGCCCAGCAGCAGCGGGCCGCGATCCGCGGCAGCGGCCGAGTCCGACGCATCGAGGCAGTGAAGTTGCAGGTTGCTAAAGAGGTCGCGACTGTGGTCGGCGGCATCGGCAAAACGATCGCGTCCCGAAGCCTCGATGGCGTCCAACCGGCCGAGACCCAGGATCGCCAGTTCGCGACCCGGTTCTTGCCAATAAAATGCGTCCGGAGCCTCGCAAGCCAAGAAATCTGCGAGCACGTCGCGATCGGCGACTTTCCATCGCAGCGAAAGCCACTGACTTTGCCCTCGCTCTCGTGCAATCGCTTTGCAGCCCTCGATCGCCCGACAAACCGTCGCAGCACTTTCACGCACGAGCGTCAGATCGAGGTTCATTTCTTGACCCCCGTCAAGATCTGGGCGGCTCCGAACAGCAGACGCCGCTTTGCCACCCCACCGATACCCGCCTTGTCGAGCATCGCGAAGAGTTCTTCGGGGGCGGGGAGATAGGCTGTGGACTCTGGCAAGTAACGATACGCGTCGCGGTCCGAGAGCAACCCGCCGAGCAGCGGAACGAAGCGATCAAAGTAGAGCGAGTGAGCACCGCGCAGCATGGCCGACGAAGGTCGGTCGACCTCGATCACCGCTAGCCGCCCCCCCGGCTTCAAGACCCGCGCGATTTCGTCAAAGACCTCCGGGAGCGACACAAAGTTGCGCAGAGCGAAGCCGCAGGTGACAACGTCGATGCTCGAACTCGCGATCGGGAGCTGCGCGGCGTCGGCGTTTGTAAAGTCGACTTCGATGCCCCGGGCCACGGCACCTCGGAGCATTTCACGGGCAAAATCGGCCCCCACGACCCGGGCCCCGCGCGCGAGAACCTGCTCGCATAGATCTCCGGTTCCACAGGCCAGATCGAGCACCAGGTCGCCGGGACCCACGTCCACCATTTCCAATGCCAGACGCCGCCAACCCCGATCGAGCCCGAGGCTCACGAGCCGGTTCAACAGGTCGTAGCGCGGTGCGATCCGGTCGAACATGTTCTTTACGGCGATGCGTTTTTCGCGGCCGGTCGGCAAGGTCATCGGCGCCATTCTCCTTCCAGGTTCGTGGCTTCGACTGCGGCGAGCGCCCGGGCGAGCGCCGGTCCTTCGCCCTTGGCGCGCAGACGTTCCATCGCTCGGTTGACCAGGGTGCGTTGAAAGTGGAGAGCAACCAGCCGGGTGAGCCGCGGCAGCAGGTCGCGAAAAGCCTGGGCGACGACTTCGGGATCCTCACCGTTGGGGGCCATTTTGCGAACATGATTGTCGAACAGATCGATGCCCAACTCGCTCACCTCGCGGATGTTGCGATCGTGCTGGGCGGCGAGGTTGAGGAATTCGCCGAGGGGAAGACCGGCTCCGAGTACCGCCAGCCCGCTCTCGAGCATCTCCAGATCTGCAGAAGAGAAAAGTTCTTCGCCATCCTGGAGGATCGGCTCAAGGACTCCAGCCGCCTGGGCGGCGGCCACCAGGTCTTCGGGAACTCCGGCTCGGGCCGCAAGCTCCGAGCGCTGAAACTTGCTTTCGCCGACTCGCTGTTCGGCGAGAGCGTGGAGTAGCGCTTCCCGTGGAGCCTCGGATTCGCCTTCGGCCCGAGTCTCTGTCGTGTCGCCCGGCGCCGGGACCCGTTGAATTTGAGCGAGACTGAAGCCCTGTCCCATCAGCGAGCGAATTTGATGAAGGCGAGCCAGGTGGGCGGGGCCGTAGATCGCGTTGCGACCCTGTCGCGCGGGGGCCGGGATCAGGCCCTTTCCCTGGTAGAACCGGATCGTATCGATCCTGACGCCGCTGGCGGCCGCCAGATCTTCTACTTTGTAGTTCATGCAGTTATTCTAAGAGTAACTACTCGAATCGTCCAGAGATCGAGCGAATCTGCCGGAAAAGATCGGTATTTCGGTGGTGTCCTGCCCCGCGGGTCTAGTGTCCATATAGGTCGGTCCATTCAACAAATTCAGCCAGCTTCCATGCCTGCCCTTCGACACCTGCCGCGACCGCGGGCACAGTCTTGATGGTGATGTGCTTGCGCACGAAGTTGTAGTGCGCGAAATGCAGCGAGACGGCCGCCTGTAGGTTCTCCACCTTCTTGCTGAATCCATTCGTGAGCCGCGTGAAGCGCCGCATCGACATCCGCATCGTGAGATTCTGTCGCTCGACGTGTGAAGTGCTGATCCGGCTCACATCGGGATTCCCTGACTCGACCCGCTTGTCCGCGGCGACAACATGCGGAGGCGAGTACCTACCCGCCGCGGCTGGCTCGACTTCGTACCGCTTTACAATCGTGCTCCAGTCGGGCCGGGTCCAGCCCTTCTCGTCTCGATCGCTCCACTGCCCCAGGATCGCGCTGCGATAGGCACCGAGCTTGTCCGTGCTGATTTGGGGTCGGCCCTCGACGCGCTTGGCGATACCCGCCACGAAGATCTTGGCGTCGATCACGGTTCGCTTGCCGACGTGGTGACTCGGCACGAGCTTGGTGTCGGGGTCGAGTGCGACCCAGGTCCAGAAGTCTCCGACCTGGGCGGGATCGTCACCATCCCGGACGCGGTTACGCTTCTTCCCGACATAGGCCCAGATCTCATCCAATTCCAGAAAGTCACACTGGACGCCATGGATTCGCTCGTCCATGAGACGCTCGCAGCCCTTCCCGACACGGATGGCCAGACGGGTGATAGTGTCGCGGTGGACACCCGTCATGCGCTCAACCGAGCGGATCGAGGAGCCTTCCACGAGTGCCCCGATGATCGTGATCTTCTTGTCGATGCTGAGTTCTGCCATGGATTTAATGTAATACGTTTATTCAGTGATGTCAATGATTATTTGTATGACAGTTAAGATTTTGTGTGCTACAGAAAAGGCATGACAGCGAAAAAGAAGAGGCCACGAGGCAGGCCACCCATGGAGAAGGGCCAGGATCGAGCCTCGGTAATTACGCTCAGGCTCAAGCCCTCTGAGCTGAAAGCTCTCCAGAACGCAGCCAAGGGGGACGAAAAGACCCTCTCAGCCTGGGCCAGAGGTGTACTATTCGCCCAGGCTGATTTGAGCTAAGATCTGGCGACGTGGAACACTCGGGAGTCGAACCCGACGGAGATGGCTGTAAAGACCTCTGCCGGCAACCTGCGTGCCCCACGCCGCTATGTAGTGGCCCTAGGCGACCAACGAGCTATCCCTGCAAGGATTTAGGGCTCGTTGGTCGCTTTGTCATTACGGCACCTGACGGCGGGCCGTGCCCGCCAGGGCCTTGGTTTTCTTACCATTCCCTAACCTCCTGTATGAAG
>JADFNE010000052.1 GCA_022563535.1 Myxococcales bacterium | reverse complement strand
CACGAATCCTGACCGAGTTCACACCGGCCGGCACGAACAAACGCATCGATTTGATAATCACCGATGGCACGACGGCTTTACCCATCGAGGTAAAAATGAACTGGGACCAGTTTGAACACAAGAAAGTCAATGGCGTAATGCGTGAACGGGAAGCTTCGACCATCGTTTCACGCTTTTCGTCGTTGCAAAGCGATTTTAAATCGGTAGTGCATTGCAAGATCGTCATCATTCAGTACGACCTTCGTCAGCGATCAAACCGGCGTGAGAAAGCACTGTCAGTTTTTTCCAGGTCGCCCAATCCAGTTGAACTCGTCGCCTACAGCGAACACGGTGAACGAGTGGTTCGATTGACGCTGGGGGCGTAGGAAAAACAAGATGCGTCTTCAGTTCCGCCGTTAACATGCAGTACGTCAAATAGCTTGATTTTTTAGAGAATTTGTCACGATGCGGGTACTACGCCAACGCGACCTACGCGCGTTGGCGGCGCAAGAGCAACCCCAATTATCCAGAGCCCGAGATGGTGCGGCGCGAAGTGCTGACCATGCTGAAGGGCACGGCCGTGGCGACCCTTCCCCCCACGTTCTCCCTGGTGCTGATCGACAGCGGTTGGTCCCAGGCCTACTGCGGCATGGGAGACTACGGCGTGGGCTACCTGGTAACTTGTTGGCCGTTTGATGCGGTCGTTCCGGGGGGGCCGATGCGTTATGTGGTGACTACTCGTGCTAGCCCCCGCCACCCAGCGGAGGTGTAGGCGAGGGGTACACTCGAGCCTGCAACCCGCCAAACCTGCCCCACCGCCCGATCCTCAGTTCTCGTCAGTTTTCCCGAAGTCAGGATGTAGCGGGCCGATGAGCATGCCGCGATTCTTGTCGTGGATCAGTTTTTGGTTGGCCATGCGCGCGACGTTGTGGGTTTGATCGGTAGCGGTGTCCACGACTTGCTCCACGGCTGCAACGATAAGGGCAACGATCAGGCCCCCGGCTCCTCCGCCCGCGCCGCTGTTGCTACTCTGGACGAGTTTTACTTTGCCATCCCAGATTTGTGTGCCGGTATCTACGTCGACCAGGCGTGCCCGCGCGGCGACCGTCGTGTTGGATGACAGCAGGACATACTTCTGGCCAAATTCCTCGATGGTGATGTAGAGAACGGCGTCGGGTCCAATGATTTCGTCGAACTTGTTGAGTGAGACGGTGTGCATTTCACCGGGAGTCGGAAGCCCGTTTTCCTTCATGAACACATCAATCACCGACACCGGATACACGTAGTAGCCGCGTTCGGCCAGCGGTCTGGAGATGGTCGTCAGAAACGAATAAGGGGCATTCGCATCGGTGGACTCGTTGAGAGGCGGCAGCACTAGAATCGAGCGCGGCATGTGGGCCTGGTAGGCGGAGTAGTCGTAGGGCGTCGCACAGCCGATCCCGCCGACCAAGATCACACCCAGAAACAGCGGCAGCACAATTCGACTCGGTAGCGTGCGAATCACTGTTGCTCCATTCGTTCGAGAAGGCCATCGATGAAGGTCTTGGACTCTGGGTAGAGTTCGAGCTCGAGATTAAAATGGGTGCGGGCGCTATCGAGGTCTCCCTGCGTTGCGTAGAGATATCCCAGATGCGCATGCACGCCCGGAGGCAAACCAAACCCCTCGGTAGCGGTCCGCTCGACATCCTCGGCCAGACGGGTGGCTTGGGTAATCGGATCCGATTCGCCCGGGTACTTGTACGACTGATACATCAGGTCTTCGTAGATGCCCCAGCGATACACCAAAGGGGTCGTCACACAACCGGCGGCGGAAATATAGAACAACAAAACTACGGTCGATAGACTGATCAACCGCTGTAGCCTTTTCATTCAGTTCCCGTCGGCGACCATTCGCCCCGCTCGAGGGCATCAACCAGATTGTTGACTGCCTCGGTGATGGCAAAGTTCAAGACCTTGCCATTCAGTGTTGCATCGTAGCCTGCGGTGCCTCCGAAACCGATCAACTCGCGATTCGAGAGCGCATACTCACCGGCACCCTGTACAGAGAAGACGACTGTCCCAGTACGCACATCGATCAAATTCAAAGCCACCTTGGCGTAGGCCGATTGCTTTTTCCCCGAGCCGAGAATTCCGAAGAGCTGCCGGTCGCCCGTCGTGCGTCGCCCAAACTCGGTGACGTCGCCCCCGACAGCGATCTCTGCTCCGACCAGCGATTGGGCTGTGCCACTGATTTGCGCTTCCTGGGAGATCGCGGCCATGTTGTCTCTGTCGACGATATTGAAGCGCCCGGTTTGCTGAAGATGTGTTTTGAGGATCGTCTTGGCCTGACTCCCCAAGCGGTCCTTGCCGTCCGAGAAAATGCCGCGCTGATATGTCGATCGGTTTTGAAAGTTCCCGATAACCAGGGTGTAGCGCGGGCCGCTGTAGCTCGTTCTGTGAGATCGAACGGTTTCAGCCTGAATCACCTTTCGGGATTCCGTCGCGCAGCCGACGACTGAGATCACAAGCAACATCGCGCAGGCGCTCATCGACATCAGACGATCTGAATGGGTTGACGCGAGTTCGTGGCGAACCGCATGAACCGTTTTGTGAGTGCAGATACTTGACATGGAAACGCCGACCTCCTGGGTGCCAATACTGGCGTCACAATATCACCACACACGTTTCGGGGGAAGGGGGTCTCCCCTCACACCCACCGCCTCACCCCCTTCTTATACGCCACATAAACCTCCCCAAACGCGCCTTCCAAATAAGCCTCCTCCCCCGCAATAACAAACCGATCCAGCATCATCTTGCTAGCCGGAACGAGCACGATCACCCACAAATTATCCATCATCATCCCAATCCCAACCTGCAACAACAACGCCGAAACATAAATCGGATTCCTCGAAAACCGATAGAGCCCGCTCTGAATCACAAAACTAGACGGCCTGTTGTGCAAAATATTGGTCTTGGCCCGATAAAACTGCACCCACCCGCCAATCAATATCCCGCACCCCGCGCCAACCACCGTCCCCCCAACAACAGACCACCCACCCCAATCCGGCAAATTCAAAGCCACAACCCTCTGCATCCAATATCCGACGAATATCGCCACGAGCAAAAACACCGGGGGCGGAACCTTCGTGCCCGGATTGTCGATCACGACCTTCTGCTCACTCTCCATCTAAACCACCTCCCCCTCCGGAAGTCGCGCCAAGCAGAGCTTCGAATTCTGCTTTCTGGCTGATCACCGGGTAGTCCCAGCCGAGCACGTGTTCTTGAGCATCGGCCCAGGTTGCGTCTGGACCGAAGAGGATGAAGAGGTCCCACGGTGTTTCGATATCTATTTCTGGGATGATGCGAGTCTTCAGCTCCTGGCTGAGGTGTTGTTTATCGTCCCAGAACTGCGGGAATCCCCAGTCCGCAAATTCCTTGACCATTCTTGGAAGTGCCCACCATTCCATCGCTCTCGGAAACATTCGCATCCACACCACTTGAACCGAAATGTCCAGATCAGGGTGACTCTCGAGGTAATTGCGTGCGTAGCGACCGCCACGCTGGCAAGCCAGTCAAGCGGGAGATAGAAGAAGCAGGAGGCGATGCCTTCCCCTCTCCGCATCAAAATGCTTTGCCAAGGGTTCGAGGCCCCCCCGGAGATCTTCGGCACCCGGCGGTGCATCAATGGCTTGTGATGCGGACGGCATCAGCAGAAGCGAAAGTGCGGCACCTAGCTTGGCTACTAGTTTCATCTCTCCCCTCCTTCAATTACTCCCGATTTCACACGCCGCGTTTGCGCGCGGCCAGACATTCCAAACCCCCGCGATCACCAGTACCCCTACCCCGGCGTAGATGATGGGGTCGCTTCCCATGACTAATTTTGCGAACAACACGACAAGGGTCGCTGACGCACCCAGGGCAAAGGGTCCGTAACCTCTGCGAGATTTGGCGCGGTAGAGAAGTGCGCCGAGCGCAACCGCGAGAAATAGAACCGTAATGTACGTCTGGATCATTACGTCCTCGAGTACGCCAAGGCCCAGCGCACTCAAGATTCCCGCATACGCGGGATAGCAGGTTGGACACAGGGGAAGAGCGGCGAGCGCAGAGGCCGGAAGGCCCAGGAACGAGTGTTCGTATCGTCTCGTTGTTGTTCTCATGCGTTTAATTCCGCGGGACGCAATTTTGAGTTCGATCATCGTCATCTTGCCTCTGACTATTGATCAGATGACCATTGTAGACCCTGCACCTAGGTTCAAGGTCAAGGGTTTTGGCACATAATTGCGGCTTTTTTCTCTGGGCGAAGTTACGCGGGGTTCGGGCCTGTGGGGACTATTGATCTCTGCCTCGAGGTTTCCTATTGGTGGGACCATGGCCCATGAGCTCACGATCGGCGAGCTGGCCAAGGCGGCTGGTGTTCCGGTTTCGACGGTTCGCTTTTACGAGCGGAAGCGCCTGCTCCGGCCCAGTGGTCGATCCCCGGCCAATTACCGCCTCTACTCCCAAGGTGATCTCGAACAGCTCCGCTTCATTCGTGCAGCCCAGGGGACCGGCTTTACACTCGCTGATGTAATAAAGCTCATGCGCCCTGCCCCGTGCGGGTCAGTGCAGAGACTCATCGAGGAGCGGTTGGAGGAAATCACCGCCCGGGTCAAAGAGTTGCGGCACGTACAGAAGGTGCTGAAAACCGCGCTCAATCAGTGTCGAGAACACGAGACCAGCGGCCGCTGTAAAGTGGTCGACAATCTGACAGCGGGTTCCAAGGCTCGGCGCTAAAAGAGAATGCGCGCTCGCCCTTGACCTTGAACCACGGTTCAGGCTGTATCTTTCCAATGATCCGATGAGGTGAGTCGAGGTGAGGTGAGGTGAGGTGACACCATGACAATCGACGTGCTCTATTTCGAGGGCTGCCCGAATTACAAACCAACTGTGAAGCTCGTGCGAGAAATCATGCAGACGCTCGGCGTTGATTTGGAAATCCGCGAGATCGAGATCTTGAACCCCGAAGAAGCTCAAGCCATGCGCTTCCTCGGCTCCCCTTCGGTGCGGGTCAACGGTCACGATGTCGAGCCGGGCGCCGACGACCGCACCGAGTTCGCATTCAGTTGCAGAATTTACGGGGAATCCGGGATCCCGCCGCGCGAGCTGCTAGTCGCGGCGATCGAGGGTGCGTAGCGGCTGCTTAGAAGCGAAAAATTCCTCCAACCGTCATCCCAACATGATCCAGACCCTCGACATCACCGGTGGTCATGATGTAGGTGACGTCGAAGTAGACGCCGAAATTCATATGGAAATAAAGTTCGATCCCGCCGCCGAAGCGTGCCGCCAGGTCCTCGCCGTCGCCCTTTAAGCCCGCGCCAAAAGCATCCTTGACGTAAAAATGCATCAAACCCACTCCGGCCACGACGTACGGATGAATCGTCCCGTGCCAGGCTACCTCCATCCGCTCGGTGATGAGATAGGCCTTCAGGTTGCCTGTGAAGGTCCAGGTCTCGACCTCGAGCAGGTCGATCCCCTCGACTTTGACGAGTGCAGGCGAAAACCATTGAAACTGCAACTCGGCTGCGATGTTGCGGTGCATTCGGTAGCCGGCTCTCAAGTCAGTACCCACCGTCTCCTTGGCCTTCACTTTTAACGGAGCGAAGGATCGTCTGAAGTCGTCTTCCACCTCCAGGTACTCGCCGGCCGCTAGTCCACCAGACAGATAGAAGAATTGGTGGCGCACGATGTCATATTCCTCATAGCCCTCGTGCTCCGCCGAAACGGGTGAAGCCGTGAGAAAAAGCAGCAGCAGCGTCGTAATACTCGTAATTGATCCATTCATGTGTCGTCCTCCGTTGTCCACGAAGAGTCGGTCCGTTGCCCCACGCAATTGTGTGTGAGATCCAGCGCGGAGCAATTATTGTACGCTAAGAGAATCACCCATCCCAATCCGCAAAACCCCAACGTCTCAGGAAAGTGCAATGTCCAGTCGATAGCGCCTACTAGAGCTGCGTGAATCCAGCCACCCGGCGCGACGCGACTGAGAACTCGCGAACCACCGCATCGACATGTAACGGATCCCTATGCCTGACAAATCAAATGCTGCGGCGACCGGCCTCTCCATACGCCAATGGCTCGTCCTGTTGGGAGTGGGAACCGCGATCCTTGTATTGCTCGTCAGTATCGCGGGCTTCGTGCTGCTGGAATCTATCGACTCACGGCAGGCTGCAGAACGTGAGGGCACGATGCTCTCGAAAATGGTGATCGCCCACACCAGTGCGGCGGTGGGCTTCAGTGACGCGGAGTTCGCCCGGAGAGCCCTTCAGTCCTTGGGTGCGGTGGCGAGCGTTTCCCGCGCCTGCATCTACAACGGCGACGGCGAGGTCTTCGCCCACTATCTGCGCCACAGCGATGCGAACGAGCCCGGTTGCCCAAAGGCAGTTCCATCGGGCATCTCTATTCAGAAGGAGCGAGTCGGTCTGACCAGTCCCATCCTGGTCGGCGACGAAGTCGTGGGGTCGTTCTATCTGGAGTCGAGCGTTGAGTTGCTCGGCGCGCGCATTGCTCGCAAGGCCAGAGTGGGTATCCCCCTTCTACTTGGCGCGGTGGTGCTCGCCGGGCTCTTTGCAATGAGGGTGCAACGGCGAATCACTGACCCCATTGGAAAACTGGTAGAGAATGCGCAGGCCCTGGCAGACGGCGATTTGGGAGTAACGCCGGTCGTGACCGGTGTGCGCGAGGTGGCAGTTCTCTCGCAAGCCTTTGGCGAGATGGCCCGCGAGCTTCGCGGTCTGATCGATCAGACCCGTGCAAGTACGACGGCCGTGGCCGAAACCGTGGAGATCCTGCGTGACTCGAGCGAACGGCTCGGCCACGACGCCCGCTCCCAGGAAGAGGCGGTGGCAGAATCGGTCCAGTCACTCGAGCAGATCGGGAGTGCCATTGACGCGGTGAGCAGCCATGCGGAGGTCCTATCCCTGGTAGCAGATGATACGACCAGTTCCCTCGCCTCGATTGACGACTCAACCTCGCGGGTGGCCGCACACGCCTCTGAACTCGCCAACTCGGTTGAGGTCACAGCCGCCTCGGTGAGAAGGATGCGAGAAAGCATCGAATTGACTTCGCAGAACGTCGCGCCGCTGCGCGACTCCATGGAGACGACTGTCCACTCAGTGCAGGTCCTCAGCCGCTCGATCGAGACAGTCGGACAGTTTGCAGATGAATGCGATCAGCTCGCATCTGGCACAGCGCGCGTGGCCGCAAGCGGCCAACGCGTCGTGGAAAAGTTCATTGAAGGCTCACATGAGATTCGCGATGAATTCGACGAGATCGAGCGGGTGGTCTCGGAGCTCTCGGTTCAGTCGGAGGCCATTGGTGATTTCATCCACTTGATTAGCGAGGTCGCAGACGAGAGCGCATTACTAGCCCTCAACGCGAGCATCATTGCGGCGCAGGCGGGCGACAGCGGGCGACCCTTCGCCGTGTTGGCAGCGCGTATTCGCACACTCGCCGGTCGCAGCGAGACGACCGTGGGCGAGATCAGCATCCTGGTGGAGAAAATCATGGAACGCACCCGCGAAACCGTCAAGCTGGTCACCGTGGGATCGAGGCGTGTAAAACAAGAATCGGCCCACTGGGAAGAAGCCGGGCAGGCCCTTCGGGAGATCTTGGGGATCGCGGATCAGTCGGCCTCAATTGCCAGTCAGATTGCGGATGCAACCCGTTCTCAAGTCCTGGAACTCGAACACGTCAGTGAAAACGCGGTTCACGTCGCCCAGATCTCACAGCAGATCGCCCAGTCCACAGACAAACAGCGCCGCGCCAGCGAGAGTATCGAAGAGACTGCCGACCAGATGCGCGAGTTGGCGGCAAAACTCCAGGTGGCTACTGATGTGCAGCGCCACGAGAGCCATCGGATGGAGCGCGTGGGGGCGCAGATTGCGGAGATCGCGGAAGTGTCGCTCGCGCAACGCGAACACCGAGAGCAACTGGAACGAGCGCTTCAAGTGTTCCGCAATGGATCACGGGTCAGCGCGCAGCGCGCAGCAGAACTCGAGAAGATTGTCGACGACCTGACCGAACGCTCCAAGACAGTTGAACACGTCCTGGCCCATTTTCGGCACTGAACCCGGAGAGAGCTGCACCCCCCCTCCTACCCCATCCGGCCCTTCAGCGTCTCGGCCCGATGCTTCTCCAGATAAGGCATGAAGGGCGTCCCCCCAGTCCCGACGTCATGCGGGTTGTTGGCGTCGGACTGCCCCTGCTGATGAATGTATCGATCCGCAAATTCCAGATGAATCGCTCGAAACCGCGTCAGCCATTGCAGGCAGCCGTCGTAGGCATCGGCAAGGTCGCTTCGCGTATCACGACAGCGCAACACATACCCCCGGATATCGGGACCCGCCTCGAGCTGGTCGCGAAAAGCCCGATGGTCTGGCGGCATGTACTCCCGCATCTCGACCAGGTACTGCCGCAACGGATCGGGTTCATGCTCAACCCCCAACGCCGCATCCAGACACGGAACAATTGCACTCTGCGCACCCGTCTCCCCGCGCAAGAACTGCGCCTTGCCCTCGTACTCCTCGACCCCCTCGTAAACCAAACCATCGGGCAAGCCCGGGTGGTCCTTCCAGCCGTGAATGTACGGACGAACGCGATGAAAGTAGACATAGGGGTCGCACCATTCGGGCATGCGGCTGAGGCTTGCGCACATGCTTTCAATAGATGCTGCGATTTCTTCGAGATGGGTGGTGAGGTCGTCGGCTCGATCCTGGGCGGCTGCGCTCTGGGCTTCGGGCAAACGCGCAATTGCGGGCGCCGCTATGGCTTCGATCTCCACGTGCACGAGAATGAACCAGTCTTCGTCGGCCCCGCCGAGAAAGTTTTGCAGCAGTTCGATGTTGCCGAGTGCGATCGGGCCTTCGGGGTCAATGCGCCGCCAATTGTCGAGGGCGTATGAACCGTAGGAGAGGATCGGCGGGCGTCCAATGCGCTTGGCCAGTGCCGCCCACGGCACGGCGATGCAGGCCGGCAGCGACGTCGCCGCCTCGCGCTCGCCCCAGACATAGGCGTGACCGAAGTATGAAAAAAGCATCATGGCGCGACGCAGTGCCGCGTCTCGATCAAGCAGGGCGAAGTCAATGCAGGGCAGCTCTCTCAGCGCATCGCGCACGCGTCCGGCGGGGATCAGACGTGGGAGCTCGCGGGCCAGTTCGTCAAATACGTGGAACGGTTCGGGCAGCGCGACAAGGGGATCCTGCTCGGGCAAGAACCCTCGCGTTGGATCCAATTTGAGAACGTTCTGTGGTTGTGGTGGTGGATGTGACTCCAATGCATGCTCCTGCGTCCGCGACAGAGGTCACCCTCGCCAGCTTGCCCTTTTGCTCTTCGGCGCTTCAGCTCTTTCTATATAGATAGAAGGAGATCGCGAAAATCGGGCGAGCGAGAGAAACGCTGAGAACGCTCTCGCTGGAAAATACTGCCCGGACCCTCGCTGATCGCTCGGTTTTTGGGTGTTGAGCGCCACAGCCCTCATCTACTGGCGAAGCGAAAGTGTGCCGATCATGCAACAATGAATTCGACGAATGACATGAGCGGGAGATTCGATGAGTAGAAGTGCGATCCGCTGGACGCTCTGGCCTCTTGCATTCGGACTGGTGCTCTCACTGGGGTGCAAGGCTGATTTCAACAGTGGCAGCTCGGGCTCGGACAGCGACATTCGAGCATCGACTTCGACGGATGACGGGATCACCTGGTCCGCGCCGGTCGCCGTCAACAAACTTTCCGGTAAGGACCGCGGCGATGACGGTCGCCCGCAGCTGGCCACGGATGCCCTCGGCACCTGGCTCTCGGTCTGGAACACGAGTTCCAAGAAAAAAAAATTCCGCGATGACTTCGACATCGCCTTTTCGCGCTCGACCAACCTGGGCGCCAATTGGGGCGGCCACGACGACGTCAACACGAACTCGGGCAAGGATAAACACGATGATTTCTGGCCCTACATCGCGACTGACCGGCAAGGGACCTGGATCACGACCTGGTACTCCGACGCCAGTGTGGGCGGCAAGTACGGAAATGACTTCGACATTCTGTATGCGCGCTCGGTCAACGCCGGAAACACCTGGACCAAACCGGCAGCATTGAACCGCAACGCTGCCACCGACACTGGACCCGACTATCGCCCCACCCTGACTACCGACGGAATGGGGACGTGGATTGCAACCTGGTACTCGTTCGATTCTCTCGACGGTGCTCTTGGGACAGATGCTGACATCCTGTTCGCGCGCTCGATCAGTGGCGGCGCGAGCTGGACCGCACCGGCAGCGCTGAACACCAACGCGGCGACCGATGAAGGCAACGACCGGCGACCGCAAATCGCGACGGACGGCTCGGGCAACTGGGTTGCGGTGTGGAGCAGCACCGATTCACTGGGTGACACCATCGGAACCGGAACGAATGTCCTGGTCGCGCGTTCGACCGATAACGGAGTGACGTGGAGCGCTCCCGCCCCGCTGAACACGAATGCCAAGTCGAGCGCGGGGTCCCACACCAGGCCGCGAGTGATCACCGACGGCTTGGGGAACTGGACCGCGGCCTGGCAATCAAACGATCCACTCTCGGACGGCTTCGGCAACGGCGTCACGGGATTGGGTGATCTCGATGGGGACGGGGTCGAGGACGTTGCGGTGGCGGCCTCGGGTGATGATGACGGGGGCACGGACCGAGGTGCCGTCTGGATCCTGTTTCTGAACACCGACGGAACCGTGAAGTCGCAGCAGAAGATCAGCGATACCCAGGGCGGTTTCACGGGAACGCTCAGCGATGGAGATTTGTTCGGCCATGAGGTGGCTTCGCTCGGCGATCTTGACGGCGACATGGTTGGCGATCTAGCGGTTGGAGCGGTTCGCGACGATGGCGGGGGCCTCGATCGCGGCGCGGTGTGGATCCTATTCATGAACATGGACGGCACCGTGAAGTCACACCAAAAGATCGGCGAGTCGGACGGTGGTTTTACGGGCTCACTCGACGACCTCGACTCATTCGGCGGCGGGGTGACCAGCCTGGGTGATCTCGACAAGGACGGAGTTGGTGACCTCGGCGTGGGCGCGCTCGGCGACGACGGCGGCGGCACCAACCGAGGTGCAATGTGGATTCTGTTTCTGAACACAAACGGGACGGTGAAGTCGCACCAGAAGATCAGCGACACGGCGGGCGGTTTCACCGGCGTGCTGAGCGACTTCGACAAATTCGGACACTACGCGGCATCACTCGGAGACCTGGACGGAGACACCGTAATCGACCTGGTCGTGAGCGAAACAGGCGATGACTTCTTCTTCCCGAACCGCGGCGCAGTGTGGATCCTCTTCATGAACACGGACGGCACAGTGAAGTCCCACCAAAAAATCAGCGACACCGACGGTAGCTTCACCGGCCCCCTCGACGCATTTGACAGTTTTGGCATCGCGCCCTCGTCACTCGGCGATCTCGATGGAGATGGCGTCGTGGATATCGCGGTCGGGGCACGCAACGACGACGACGGCGACGTGGATAGCGGCGCGGTATGGATCCTCTTCCTCAACGCAGACGGAACGGTGAAGGCGCAGCAAAAGATCAGCGCTACCCAGGGCAGTTTCACCGGAACACACGGCGCCGGAGATCGATTCTCGAAAACGGCGGCGCTAGGGGACGTCGACGGCGACGGCATCGTCGACCTGGCGGTGGGGGGACGCGCGGGGCTCTGGATCCTCAACCTCGCCCCGAATGGCACAGTACAGTCGGAGCAGCCGATCGATGCGAACAACGGTGGCTTCACCGGCTCTCTCGCAGACGACCTTGGTACCGACTACGACATCTTGACTGCTCGCTCGACGGACAACGGAGCCACATGGACCGCCCCCACCCCGCTCAATTCGAATGCGGACAGCGACACAGGGGTAGACGCAGTCGTGCAAGTTCAAACCGGCGGACCGGGGACCTGGTTAGCGGTGTGGCATTCCTTCGACGCGCTCACGGACACGATCGGAACCGATTCCGACATCCTGATCGCCCGCTCAGTTGACGCTGGCGCAACATGGACCGCACCCGCCGCGCTGAACACCGACGCAGACATTGATGACGAAGATGATTTTTATCCGCAGGTAACGACCGATGGGCTCGGAAAATGGGTCGCCGTGTGGGAGCACGAAGATCCGAGGTGAATTTTAACAAGAGACTTGCGGAGAATTTTGCGATCGCGCTTGGATCTTTCTCGAGAGATCGGCTTGCTGTAAAGCTAGTAAGCATCCTGTTAGCCGGCGTCATCTTCGCTCCCGGCGCAAACGCGGACAATACTGGCGCTGGCCAGCCTCGCCACAAATCCCACTGCAAGATACCCGTGGACGCACACGCGTTGTGGCAGAGCGACGCTGCGAAGGACTTCTACAACTCACTCGCCTGGGGCGTCGGCACGGGTGCAATCCACTGGGGCACGACACCCGCCACGAGATGGACCCGCACCAATGGATTCGACAGCGGCATTCGCGGCGGCTTGCGGCTGGGCTCGGCGAACAGTCGCAAAGATGCAGACTTCTGGAGCGACATCACATTGGTGGCGAGCACTGGCTTGCTGCCACTTTCGGGGATCTTCGTGAGCATTCGTCATGGCGATTGCCTGGAAGCATGGGACATGGCAACCGACTTGAGCGAATCGCTCACACTGTCGTTCTTCATTACCGCGTCGGTAAAAGCGATTGCAGGTCGGGAACGCCCCTATGGCCGAGAATGCGACGGCTCCCCTCCTTCCGATGCCAACTGCAACGACGCCAACAGGAAGTTGAGCTTCTTCAGCGGTCACGCATCAGCCGCAGCGGCCGGAGCAGGAGTGACGTGTGCCTACGCGATCAAACGAAAGGCATGGGGCGAGAGTACGGCCGCGCAAGTATTTCCTTGTGCACTGGGCATCGGTGCCGCCTTGACGACCGGCATTCTCCGTATTGCCGCGGACAAGCATTGGGGAACCGACGTGCTTGTGGGACTGATTGTGGGCGGGGCCGTGGGCTACTTCGACACCTGGGGCCCATTCGACTTTCTCAAGTTCGAAAGCCACTCGGCTAGCGGCGCCCGGGATGTTCGCGGGGTCGTTCTTCCTTATGCGGGCGGTGGAGAGATTGGAGCCCGAATGGCGCTGGTGTTCTAGGCGGATCGGCCCCGTGCGTGATCGCGGTTTAGTCGAAGAGAGCATCCTCAGGAGCGCCGTAGATTCGGTTCAACAGGGCACCGAGCCTCACGCCTGCCGCCGTCAAACGTCTCTCGACAATGGGAATGTTCCGACGGTAGTAGTCTCGCGCAAGATCCTCCCCCGGCGCAAAGTCGTAGACCCGGCGCTCTACGATCTGAAACGACTCGTTGGCCCAATCGATCGGTGAGCGCGCGGCCCAGACCGTGCGGTCGATCGGCTTGATTGCAGAGGAGAGCCGCTCGGCGAGTTTGCGCCATTTGCGGGTCCTCTGACCGATCATGAGCGTGTCCCAAACCTTGTGAAGCTTGTGACGTTCGTCATAGAAATTGACCTTGATTTTGTTGCCGCCGCGATCGTCACGATAACCCGCATGAAGTGGCTGGTGGAGATCGCCAACAAAATGCCCCAGAAACTTCAACGCTTCGAGGCGACGGACAGCGGAGGGTGAGGTGCGCAGGAGCTGGGCTTCCTCTCTGATTGCGGTGAGCACACAACCGGAAGGACATTCCGCTGGCATACCGGACGCACCCCGCGCTGCATTGACGTAGTGCAGCCGGCCATACCGTTTGTAGCGGTCCTTGTTTCGGATTTTGTCGGCCCAGTTACACGAATCCGCAAACAGGTTGTAATCCGGATCCGAGCGAATCAACTGCCTGACCTTGGGGCGAGCATTGGCATCGAGTTCCTGAAAGGCAATCTCGCAGACAATCCTGTGTCCGGCTTCGCCCCAGGCGAAAGCCTGGGCGGGGAGCAAGCAGCTGCTCAGCAGCAGTGCGTAGGAGATGGAAGAGAAAGTCATTGTCTGCGCTCAGAATTGGCGTCAGAATTGACGCTGAAATCCAATCTTGATTTGCAGGAAATCCGATCCCGCAAGCCCGCTTGTGATCAGGTAATCCGCCCCGGCCACAAGATCGACCGGCGTGCCGAAGTTCAATTCTACGCCACCCCCAAAACGAAACACGCCACCCTTGTCGTGTCCTTGCGAGGGGCCCGACTCGGTTTCGAAACGGCCGCCGCCAACTCCGCCGACCAGGTAGGGTCGAAATCTTCCGGTGAGCGGATAGAACTTCAAGTTGGCGGTAAAACTCAGTGCGTTGAAGCCAACTGAATTGCCGCCGATCGCAGAATTGAAGCCCGCGAGGTAGACAAACTCAGCCTCGATCGCGAGGTAGCGGTTTGCGCGGTAGCCAGCCCAGACGTCGAACCCAAAGGCATCATCGTGATCTGAGAAGTTCCCCTCGAGATCGAATTGCTCGATGCCAATGGCGAACGCGCCTCCTACGTAGTAGCCCGGGTCTGCGCCATCCCCTTGTGCCAGAGCAACGCCAGGAACTGCGACCAGGGCCATCAACGACACCGCAGACCCAACGATCAACAACAGCACGCTTGGCGACATCCCCGACTCTGGCTCTCGCAAGGTCTTTCGCAAGATCTTTCGCATGGTCTTTCGCATGGCCTTCCGCAACGTCTTCCCTCCGATTCGACATGAATCTAGCCAACTCGAACCTCTTGGGGAATTGATACTTGCACATTGGTGTTGTCCCCCTCAGCCCACTCCTGGTCCCGGCAGTACCATTCAAGAATCAAGAGCGGAGGCGAAAACGCCGATCTATCGGGTGATATGACCAGATCGCCTCATGCTCCACTGAGCGTAGAAACGCGAGTTGCCCATCTCGGGCGAGCGTTCGCCACGGCTCTGCTGTGCCTGGCGATCAGCACGTTGTCGGGTTGTGGCAAGGTCACGGACGATTCCCGCGTGTTTTCTGCAATCTCGCGGCTGTTGACCGACCAAGGCACCGGCCAGACGCCCGGGGATACTTCTGATCAAAGTTCAAATCCGCTGGCGTCGGCCGGCGCGACCGGAGCGGCGCCTACGGAATACGTAATCTTCGAAGCCGATGACGTCAGCAAGCTAGACGAGCCGGGCAGGGTCCCCGATTCGAAAGCTCTATATAACTATGTAGATGCTCGCGGTGGCCACCACATGGTCAGAGGACTCCACAGCGTTCCAGCTGAATATCAAGCTCGCGCCTGGAGGCTCAACAGAGAAGGGGGTCCAAAGATCAACCGCTACGACGCCATGGCGGTCGTGAGAAGTTTCCAATCCGCGTCCGTGGATCCCAGTTCGTACTTCAATCCCAATCAACTGAACGTGACGCTCTACAGTGCGAAATGGTGTGGCGCATGCCGCAGGGCAAAGGCCCTGCTGGACGAGGAACGCGTTGCCTACACCCTCCGAGACATCGATGACGATCCATCGGCAAAGGAAGAAGTCCGGCGCATTTTGGGCAGCGTTACCATCCCGCTGCTCGACATCAACGGCACCTACGTCAGCGGTTACAAACGCGACACCATTCTTCGCCTCATCAAGGGCAGTTGATCGCCCTGCCCTACTCGTCGAGATATTGCCTGGCCGACGGAGGCGGCAGGTAGTAGCGAGTAAAGAACTCGTCGACGCTTTCTTCCAATACCGGCTGTCGCTGCTCACGCCACTTGAAGGCCCAATAGGAAAATAGCGCGAGCAAGATGGTCGCAACCGTGGCGACCAGAATGACTGTGGCGAGATAGGGTACGAGGTCCATGTCTAGATTCTCCCGATGCGCTCGAGCTTGCCCCAATCCATGCGGATCCGGAGCGCTTCCTCGATGGTGGCGAAGAGCTTGGCAAAGTCGATGGTGAGCGAAAAGTACACGCGATAGAGCGTGGCGTAAAAAATCAATCCAATCTTTTCTCGCTCTGCTGCGACACAGTAAAGCGCTGCGGCCACGTCGAGCAGGGTCAACTGAACAAACCAATAGACCAGGGGAAACGGGTTGGAGAGCTTGTAGACCAGAAAGACAAAGAAGCACTGGGTAAAGACGTTCATTGCGGGCCAGATCAAACCTTCAAAGATCATGTACCAAAGCGTCGCGGTAACCGCGAGATAGTGTTGCGGCCGGATCAGAGCCCGGCGGTGTTTGACGATCGATTGCAAAATGCCCCGGGTCCAGCGGTAGCGTTGCTTGATCAAGTCGTTCAGCGATTCAGGCGCTTCGGTATAGGCCTTGGCGTCGGGTTCGTAGACCGTCCGCCAACCTTCCACCAATAGTTTGAGCGTGAGGTCGCAGTCTTCCGCGAAGGTATCGCCGTCATAGCCCCCCACCGAATCCAGGGCCGAGCGACGAAATATCCCGATGGGCCCGGGGACGACGTTCACCGCGTGAAAGAAACCCTGGGCGCGGCGCACCAGGTTCAAGCCTTCGATGTATTCGAGAGATTGCAACCGGGTGATGAGCGAGCGTTGGTTGGCGATGCGAACGTTGCCCGCCACCGCGCCCACGGCCGGGTTGCCAAAGTGCCGGGCGGCCATCGACAACGCCGCGGGGTCGAGGGTTGAATCGCCATCCATGCACAAGACGAACTCGCCCCGGGAAGCAGAAATACCGGCGTTGAGCGCGGCCCACTTCCCGGAGTTCGACTGCTGGATGACCCGCACCAGCACCTGGCCGTGGTCCCCCTCAAACAGCATCGCACGGGCGTAGGTGTCGTCGGTAGAGCCATCGTCGACCACGATGATTTCATACCGCGGGTAGTCCATGTTGAAGAGCGAACGCAACGCCTGCTGAATCACCGGCCCCTCGTTGTACGCCGGCACGATGATCGAAATGAGTGGCTGGTGGTCGGTAAAGTCAGAATGCCCCTCGATGCTTGCCAAGTATGAAAACCAGAGCAACCCGAAGTAGCGAATCACGAGCGCGATCAGGAAATAGAGACAGGCGAGCATGCCTCCGCGCACAAAGCCACTGGTGGCATCGAGATTCGAGTTGAGCAGGATGTACCACGCGAGGATCGCGCCACCGATCACCATCACGGCGATCCCGATAATGCCGAGCACGAAGCGAAGTCTTTCGCCCATCACGCGACCTCCAGGGTCGCGGGCTCAGCGCGAGGGCGGCGCAGGAACATGAGGCTCACCCCAGGGCTTGAGGTCTTTGAAGAAGCAGTTCATGTCTTCCACTTCGGAAACGACTTCTGCAGAGGCGACGCCGCAGTGAACCTTCGCAAGCTTGACCCCCGCCTTCGATAGATCATCGCCAAAGCGAGCCAAGATCAACGGCACACGTTCTGCAGCCGTGAGGGGAAGCAAGGCGATCATCCGCTTGGGGGCGAAGCGCAGGAGCGAGTCCCCGTAGCGGAGATCTCGCTCCCAGATCTCGATCGTGCGGTCGAGTGCTTTGATGGTGTTGGCTTCAACGAACACGACGGTGGATTCTTGATCAAAGTTGCGGTGGAGTCTCCGTGCTCTTGCGAGCGCCTCGATGAAGTCTGCATCGCCCAACAGCTTGGAATCGCCGATCTCAATCAAGAGGTGTGAAGCATCTTCAGCTTCGGGAGTACGCGGCACGCCCTCGGGCAGCAAAAGCGTCGACTCCACCCGCTTGAGCAGTACATCCGCCGTGATGGGTCTGCGCAGCAAATGGGCCGCGCCAAGGATCTTGGCGCGCAGCCAATCGTTGGCGCGTCACGCCCTGCCCACGGTAACGATCACCGGCGGCGCATCGCCCGACCTGCTGAGCGCATGAAGTATCTGAAAGCCGGAAACTCCGGTAAGAACCAGATCCAGGATCACCAGGTCCGGGCGGTCCGCGAGCACGAGCGACAAAGCCTCGAAACCACTGTTGGCCAGCGTCAAGTCGTATTGCGGGGAGAGTGCTTCGTGAATGAACTCTCGGTCCTCCTGGCTTCCTTGGATGACGAGCACACGCGGGCGGTGATGCTCTTGCGCCCTGCGCTGCACGGTGGGTCTAGTGGGCGCTTCGATATCGGTCATGTGCGCGCCGCCGGCCCCAATCTCAAAGCCAACCGTGCCATCGATCACGCAACCCGTTCGGCTGTATTCAACGTACAGACTTCGGTGACCGTCGGACTTGCGTTCCAGTCGGATCAAGACTTCAACCTGATCCGAAAGCGTGCGCATGAGGTGGGGATCTTCGTTGCGCAGCAATGCCGGGGTATCGAGAGTGGCAATCGTAATGGCGGGGTGCTCGATGGGAACCGCGAGCAAAGATTCGAACGTGTCGCGCAGCGCGGCTTCATCGACAATTTCGCCAACCAGCGAAGAGATCTAATCGAGCACCACGAAGCCAGCTTCGGGTGCCGCGTCTCGCAGCGCCCCGGCCAGCACGAAGCCCCCTTGCTTGCGCACCGAAGCCGCAATGCGCGGATGATCTTCCAACACGATCAATTGACCCGAACGCACCGCATCGTCGAGGCAAAGTTTCAGGCTGTTGGCTTGGCGTAAGAGAATGGCGGGGGGTTCAGAGGTGAGAATCACGCCCCGCTCACCGCGACGGAGCGCCGCGGCAACGAGCTGAAGCATGATGACCGTCCGACCGCTGCCCACCGGTCCGGCGAGAACCAACGAGGGGAACCCGGCTCGATCCCCCCCAGAACATCGTCGATGATCGAGACATCTGTTGCCGCCATTTCTGCTCCCAATCTCGCTAGTTACAGCGCCTATCGGTGAGCCGTTCGAGGGGGTTTAGCAACAGTGAGCTTGGCTTCGGAAGTTCGATGGAATTGCGGATGGCGACTGGGGTGTTTGTTGGAGAAGGAACGAAGCTCAACCCCGCCGCAAACCCGGCAGCAGTGCCGGCACGGTCTCCATCCGGATTTTGTAATCGGGCCGCCGCGCCAACATGCGATCGTCGATCAACTTCAAACTCACAAAGCGGAACAACAAAGTGATCGACACTGCCCCCGCACCTGTCCACCAGGCCGCAGGTTCGGCCGCGAGCGCAAACAGATAGAGCCCCCACCAAAAACCAATCTCGCCGAGATAGTTGGGGTGGCGGCAATAACTCCAAACCCCCGTGTCGAGAATGGCTTCGGCGGGTGGCTGCGAAAGCCGAAAGCGTCGCAACTGTTGGTCCGCGGTGCCTTCGAGCAAGATCGCCCCACCCGTAATGACCGCGGCTGCGAGGTCGAGCACACCGAAGGGTTGGTTGCCCGTAACCAGCGCAGGCCAAAGGGGCAGACATCCCGCAAATACCAACAGCGTCGGGATCATGTGCAGGCCGGTGAAGCTGACGAGCCAGTAGAGGGAGCCGGTGTTTTTGCGTTGGTCGACGTAGCGCCAGTCTTCGTGGTCGAGTCCGGTCCAGCTGCGGGCCCAGTTGTAGGTGAGCCGGATGGCCCAGGCGGAGAGCAGGGTGCCGACGACTAGCTGGCGCAAAGCGTTTGCCCCTGCGGCTTCGCCGGCGATCAGCTGGCGCAAGGTACTTTCCCCTGCGGCTTCGGGGAGGAGGGCCCAGTAGATTGCGATGGGTATCGGTGCCACGCTCCAGTAGATGTCGTAGAAACTCGAGTTGTTGTATTTCTTGCTGAAGCCGAAGACCACGCAGGTGGCTACGACGTCGGCCCAAAGTGCGCGGACGATCGGGCTTGTGCTGGGGGCCTGGGCATCAATGATGAAGACGGTAACGGCGGCGGCCAGCAGCCCCGCTGCATAGGCCATGGCGATCAGGGAAAACGCGTGTCTGCGCATGGGGGGCTCCTCATCTCTTTTGGCTTGCTCTCAGTTTAACTCGGTGATCGCTCGGTGAGCTTGTTCGACCGCCACCTCGAGCATAGCCATTCCACCGGAATCAGAATTCGCGATGGCGATGCGACCGAAGGGTTTACGGGCGCGATAGTGGGGGGCGTTCGGGGTTTGTCGATCGTAGCCGTCAAAGATGACGCTGCCTCCCCTCGTATACCCGTGCGCCCAGCGATTTACGGTGATGCCTTCGATATCCCGAGCCGGATCGAAACCGCCAGCGGAGAGCATGCTGCCGAGTTGCTCGCGTATGTTGCGCTCGATGGTTTCGAAGGAAGTCGCAAGCAACTCGTGGCGCCCGGCTCGAAATTGCTCCCGCGGTGTCAGCCCTTCGTTGTTTCGATGCGGGAAGCGTTCCATGTGGACGACGATCGGATCTTCCGGACCCTTGGCGAAGGAATAGCCTCCGATGGAAACCGGAAAGTCGAGCATCGCATTGACGTGGTAGCCCCCGGGTGCAATCACTGCACCAATTCCCAACTTCTTCCATGCCTTGTAATTGCGCAACGCAACGTTCGTGTAGAGGATTGGTGATTTCACCTGGAGGGCGAGCGCTTCGCGTTGCGATTTGGGGAGCTCGGGACAGAGCTTGGGAATCATCGCGTTGTAGCAGGCCAGTACGCAGCCGCGTGCTTGCACGCGATACGCGCGGCCGCCGCGCACGTAGGTAACGTGAACGCGCTTGGCCGACTTTGGATCGCCGTCGTGCTTGACGCGAATGACCGTGGAGAGGAGGCGCAACCGAACACGGGAGCTACTGCGGTCGAGCTTCGAGTAGTCGAAGCGAGCTTTCACGATGTCGTCCATCGAGTTGCCCGGTGCTACGCCGGGAATCATCTGGCGCACCATCAGCCGAGCAATAGAGGCGTTGCCGTCGGGAAAGTGGTGGATGTAGGGCTCGTAGGCCTCCCAGTTCTCGCCGTACCGCAGGCCCGCGGCTTCTGCCCCGGGTAGACCGAGGTAGTCGATGGCGCTCCACGCCGGGGCGGCTTCGATACCCAAGCCAGAGTCAGTCGTGAGATCCTGGAGGACGGCGAACACCTCGGGCTCGCGAATACCCATGTGCTTGACCAGGAAGTCTCGATAGGTGATGGATCTCAGGTAAGTCTCTTTGCCGCTGTCGGGAATGTGAGACATGTGATCTGTTTCATTGAGGATCAAGCGCAAAAACTCGCGTTGCGCGGCCTTGGAGATCGGCATCTGCGCAACCCCTTGCTCGGGTGAGAGTTGAGACGGCGCAAGGTTTATGGTGCCCTCGAAATTTCCGAGATCGAAGGGAACCAACTTGTCGACACCCCAGCCTTCTTTATCGAAGTGGATTCCGGCACTGAGCCCGTTACGCGTGTAGAAATTATGATCATAGGCAGTGTCGAAGCGCTTCAAGTCGACGCCGAGATCTCGCAGCAGAGTCTTCGCGGCCTGGGGGTAATACGAAGGCTCTTCCAGGGTCTGGCTTCCGCCGTAACCGATGAGCGAGCGGCCCCCTGCCTCAAACTCGTTGCGTTTGGCGTGCCCCCCAAAGTCGTCGTGGTTGTCGAGAATGAGGATGCGCGCTTTCGGGTTTTCTTTGCGATGGAAGTGGGCGGCGGCAAGACCGCTGATGCCTCCCCCCACGACAACCAGGTCATAGACATCGGCGTCGGGCTCTGTCACGGGCCCCCAATCCGTCCGACCCCCTAGCGCGAGTTGGTGGGCAACTTCAAAGGAACCGACGTGGCTCCCCCGGTACCCGGTGAGCGCAGGGGGATAGGCGGCTGCACTTACCGGTGCAATATCGCCAGCTCGTTCGAGCGCAAGAACCGTGTCGGCAAGCGCGCGCCCGGGAATCATCGTGCTCGCGGCCAGCGCACCCAAACCATTCAAAACGTCTCTGCGTGAAATCGGGCGATCCATTCCAAGATCGCGGTCTTTCCTGCTCATCTTCCATCCTCTTTGCTGCCCACTGGCGATGTCGTGTAGGACGATAGAATAGGGCCTTTCGAGATCGGAACCCGACCCCATGATTGACAAGCGCTGTCAATGCCAATTCTGGAAACTTCGCAATATGCGCCGAGCTCTCACTCTGTTGGGTGTTGGGTCCGTTGCTGCGCTTGCCGGGTGGGTGGCGTGCGGCCCTGTAGCGCCGCGGTACACGACGCCCATGCGGATCTCGCTGCTGGAGCACTTCGAAGTCGCCGAGCGTCGAGGTCCCAGCAAACGCGTGGCCGACAGCTCCGCTTTGAAGGGCAGCGCTGTGGTCCAGGGTTGCAATAGCTCGCTCGTATACCACTTCGTCATGCCAGAAGCCGCGCGAGTGATCGGGAGCGGTGTGATCGCGCGGACCGGTGGACATGCCCCGGCGCATCTTTCGATCGGCGTGACAGACAGCCAGGGGCGGCGCCGGACAATCGTCGAGCGCAGCCTCGTTGGCGAGAGCGAAACCATTGCATTCGACGAATTGCTCGGCTCTTCGTGGCGCAGCATGATGAAGCTCGAGTTCTCCATCGCCTGCGAAGCCGACGACGAGCTCCGCATCCATTGGAAGGAGCTGCGAGTCGCGGGCACCCGCCCCACCCCTCCCGCGACACCTCTATTCGCACGAGATCGCTACAACGTACTCGTCATCTTGCTCGACTCCTTGCGCGCGGATCATATCCAGCCATATGGCACAAAGACAATCGCCACACCGCGCTTGCAGGCGCTCGCTGATGAGGGGGTCTCGTTCCTCAACGCGCGATCCACTGCATCGTGGACTCGGGCCGCCGTCGCATCGCTGCTCACTTCACAATTTGCGCTCAATCACGGAGTGATGGGGATCATGGACAGGCTCCCGCGCAACACCCCCTACCTGCCGTACATTCTGCAGAGGAACGGCTACCACACGATCCTCATCACCAACACTGCGATGATGTCGACCTCATACGGTTTCGATCGAGGCTTTACGCGGGTCTTCAGTCAATTCAAGCTCGATTTGGCTTCGGGGCGACGCCGCTATCACGATCCAGCGAAAAACGCGAACGAGATCTGGACCAAGTGCATCGAGCCCGCGGTCAGGATGTCGGAACGAAAGCCCTTCTTCCTTTATATTCACGAGCGCGATCCGCACTCGCCCTACGATCCACTACCCCCGTATGACGAAATGTATGCGTCGGGGTACGAGGGCGAAGCAAAATCCGATTTAGTCCATATGGGAAAGCTCCGCACTTCAACCGCGGCCGTAGACCCCGCGCTCATCGAGAGACTCGACGGACTCTACAGCGGAGAAGTCAGCTACATGGACCGCTACGTGGGAACCCTGTTGGACCGGCTCGAGCGAAGCAAGCTCGACCGAAAGACGCTCGTAGTCTTCATTTCCGACCACGGCGAAGAATTTTGGGTCACGGATCCGTGGGCCACGGCCACACGGTCTACGACGAGCTGCTAAAGATTCCGCTGATCATGCGCTTGAAGGGGGTACTGCCCGAGGGTCTCGCGACAGAAGTTCCAATCGATCTCGCCGATGTCGCGCCTACCATCCTCGACGTGCTGGGCATCGACCCGCCGCCACAGGCCCAGGGCTCAACGGTCCTCCCCTACGTGCTCGCCGACCCTTCGTACGCGACACGGGACACAAACGGATCTTGGGGCGCGCATAGCCGGGACCACTTCAGCGCGGCCCAAGCAGATTCACGCCTTGGCAAGAGAACTCCCCTCGCAACTTCCCTCGTCTACCAGGACTGGAAGCTCATCCACACTCCCGCTGGAGCCGCGCCCGCGCGACTGAGCTTGTTTGATCTGGCAGACGATCCGGGCGAGCGAGCGGACATTGCGGCAGAGCACCCGGTGGTCGTCGGTACGCTCGACCAGATGCGACGCTGGATGCGACGCGAGCATGACGCACGGCAACCGAAGCCGGAAGACAGCGTAAGTGAGAGCTCACTCGACGACGCAACGCAACAGAACCTGCGCGCGCTCGGATACATCGAATAGCTATGCGTCGGATGACAATTATCTGGGCGTAGCGGTTGGCTCAGGCGCCGATCACGTCCCGGGAGCGCGGACCCAATGCTGTGCGGACCAGGCCCACTACGCTGAGCGAGCCAAACAACCCTGCGCACCAATATCCGCCGATCACGACGAGGTCGAATTCGTCCTTCGCCGGTTGGAACAAGCCCGCGGCGGCGTAAACGAAGAAGATGTGCAGCAAGTAGATGGCGAAACTCGCGTCTGCCAACAGCCTTACGCTCCAGCGGGGCTCTCCGCGGCCGCAGGTCGCGCCGAAGAGGAGTGCGATGATCGCGTAGTTATAGAGCCACGTGGCCGTGCGGCCGAGTTGTGAATAAGGCTGATTGAAAGCCACTGCGACGCAGACCATCGCTATTGCGGCCGCCAACGCGCAGAACACGCCATGGTGTTTTGTCAGCAGTCTTCGCACGGGTTCGTAGTACAAACGCAGCATGAAGCCGATCAGGAAGTAGGCCCACCAGAACAGCGGTCCTCGCAATTGCCAGAAGAGTGGGAAGCGCAGTGCCAGGCGACCCTGGACCACAATCTGGGCCAACAGCATCACCGCGGTCAGTCCCCATAGCACCCGGCGCGGCAGAATGGCGAAGAGCGCCACGAAGAGAACCAACCAGAAGTGGACGAACACGTAGTAGTAGGGACCAAAGGACGAGCCCAGCAGCAACTCCTTTACCACGGTGGGAAAGTCGTGCGCCTGGCCTTGCCCGATCCACCACAGTTGCGCGAGCAGCGACGCGAGCAGATAGGGCACCAGCAAGCGTCGCAGTCTCCGCAACACTGTCTTGGTTGGGATGCGCACAGTCGTGGCGTAGAGAAAACCTGATGCGAGCAGGAAGCCGGGCACCGCAAAGCGGGTCACGATTCCGATCCAGATCTCGGGCGTGGAGATTTCGGGGTTCCAGGGGTCCCGAACAGAGTGGACCAGGATGACGGCGAGGATCCCGACCGCTTTGATATGGTCGACCTCGCTGAAGCGCGCGCCAGCAGCCGTCGCGTTCGTCGTCATCACGACTCTTGTACCACAAACCAGCATCGAGCCAACAACATCCTCAGGGATTTGTGCCAGAGCCAGCTCGTGTGTTCGCACAACTGTACTTCGTCTATTTCCCCTGAAGACCCAGGCTAGCCCCTGGAGATTGCCCCTCACTGCCAGAAAAGTCAGCAGCGCGATGGCCGGCAAACCGATAGCGAAAAGCAAGTAGATCTATGTCTATATAAGTAGCCAAAGAATAAGGAAGAACGGCCAGCACCAATGTTCAAGACCGGTTTCGAAATCTTCCTCCGTTTGCCCAACTCGGGAAACGACCGCGTGCTCCATCCCGCGGTTGTAGAAGCCGCTTCAGAGCAAGAGACCAGGTTGCTCTTGAATGAAGAAGGTGTCGAGGTCAGTGAAGATCTCGACGTCATTCTCTACTTCAAGCGAAAGCACTCCTTCCTTCAGCAGCCAGCCCACATCACTGCAGTCGAACTCGACGACACCACGTACATCGTCACCCTGACCACGAGTGGCGATCCCATTTGGGCAGAAGGCCGAGAGTTTTACCGGGTAACGGCAATCTCGGCAGATGTAGACGCAAAAGTGGGATCGGGCGAGCCTGCAGACTCCAGAACGTAAGCGCGTCGGGCTTTGCCATCGTGTCGAGCGATAACTTTTCTATTGGCGAGATCCTGCCGGTCGTGCTGCGCTACAAAAACACCGAATACACGGGAACCGGGTGCATCCAAACCATCCGGGCCCTCGGGCGCAATCGCACGCGCTATGGGTTGAGTTGCGTATCCGGCGCCATTTTGGGCAACTCTCTGCTCGATGGCCTCACCCGTCTGAGCTTGCTGATCCAACGCGACCAACTTTCGCGGCGCTAACGTGCAACGGTTCGTTCATGTGCTCATTCCGGCCCAGATAGGGTGTTGCTTCCAGAAACAAAGTCGGTAGAGACACCGAGTTTTCCCCGCGCCACCCAAACGAGAACCCCCATGGGTTCTCAGATGGCGATGCTTCGCTACAGCCTGATCCGAAAATTAAAGCCCGTGCACAGTTCCTGCGATAAGTGAAGTATGGCAAATCGCTTTACAATTAATGTGGCAGACGGCGGGATGGAGGCAACCCTTAGCATCACAGCAGGGGAATCGTGCACTACTGCTGACCTCCGAAAAGCAATCAGCGATGCAGGTGTTCGCCGAGGCGTACTCGAAGAACCTGTTGAGCAACTCGGCCAAAAACTCGCCGACACTAGCTTCACCGTGAACAAAAAAGTCATCGCGCAAGGCAAGCGCATGACGGAAGGCAAAGCCGGCAAGCTTCACATCAACAATGCAAACGCCAAAAAAGACATTCCCGCTTCGCATCTAGCGGACGATTCCGCTAAAACGACGGGCAAAGGTGGTGGCGACAAGTCTTACCTCATCAGTGTGGTCAAGGGCCAGGAGCTTGGACACGTTGACCGGGCGACCCCTGGAGAAGCGGGCTGGACCGTCAAGGATGCAATTCTCGACTGCCCAAGAGTAGACGATCCAATCCTCCGCCTGGGCATCGGCCTGAAGTGCAATTCCAAGAACCTGGTCTGCGCCACTTCCACTGGTGTTCTCTTCAACCAGGATGGCGACAAGCTGAGCGTAGTACCCGTCCCCGCCAACAAGCGCATCTTGATCACAGTCAGCAACGATCTGCTGAAAGCGACAGTCCGGCTCTTCCCCGGAGAACCCGGCGACGCCGATACCGTGACCGACGCCATCGAGAAAGCCGAAATCACTCACGGTGTTGACAAGAAGGCGAGCACCGAACTGGCACAAAAGCTGCGAGACCCGGTCTCGCAAATAGACGAGTTGCTCATCGCCGAAGGCGTCTCCGCCAAAAAGGGAAAAGACGGCCACTTCGAACCCGACTTCCCAGTCAGCACCCTGGCTGGCAAACTCCGCCCCGATGGCACCATCGACTTCCGCGACCGCAGTACGCTCATCGCAGTAACCGACCAAGAAGTCATCGGGCTCTACCACCCCCCCAGCAACGGAACCCCGGGCCATGACGTCAAAGGCGGCGAAACCGAAGTCACCCCGGGCAAGGACAACCCCCCAAAGCTCGGCGATGGTGCCGCAATGGGCGACGGCAACACGGTCGTGGCCACCATTGACGGCGTAATCAACTACCAGCCGGGGGGCACCCTGCAGGTAAACGACGCCTATGAACACCGCGGCGACGTCGACCTCAAATCCGGCGATCTAAAGATGAACGGCGTCATCATCGTAACCGGAGACGTCGCCCGCGACGCCAAGGTCCAGGCAACCGACGGCATCGTGATCAAGGGCATGATCGACGCAGGCGGCGTCGAATGCGACGGCCCCGTCACCGTAGCAGGCGGAGTGATGGTCGACGGCAAGGCCTATATCCGCGCCGGAGGCGACGTCACCTGCCACCACACCCAGGGCGCCCGAATCGAATGCAAAGAAACCATCACCGTAAAGCAAGACATCGTAACCAGCTTCTTGCGAGCCAAGGTCATCACCGGCGAATCTGAAAAATGCCGAGTCCGCGGCGGCATGCTCTCCGCCGAAGAACAAATCGTAGTGGGCGAAGCGGGCTCCGAACTCGGAGTCAAAACCGTACTCTCCGTCGCAATGCCCCTGGGCTGGGAATATGAATCCGTCGCCGACAAGCTGGGCAAAGCAGCGGGTGCGCCAAAGCCCGCCCCCGTCAAAGGCAAAAAGCGCGGTCCCAAGAAAGGCAAGCGCGAAAAAGTCGAATCCGCCTCAGCGATCATGAGGCGACTAAACGAAGTTGCCCGCATCGAGGTTCGCGGAACCCTCCACCCCGGAGTCGTGATCGAGATCGGCCCCTTGTCGAAAATCATTGAACGAAAGTCCGAGCGGGTCCGGTTTAGATATTCGGTAGTAGATGACGAGCCGACGATCGTGATGCAGGATCTGCCGCGGGGTGGTGGGGGTTAGGGGTAGGTAGCCTTCGGGGAATTATGAGTTGGCTGCGGGCGGGACACCAAGATCGGTGCAAATTTTGCGAGCGAGATGCTCGTTGATCTCACGGTGCCGAGGCACTGTCGAGATTCTTCGAGTAGTCACGTTTACGTAGACTGTTATGCCTAGAGCCTTCGCGCCGGATCTCGCAGCCGTGAGATTTCAGGTGTCGTACCAGGTCTCTTCGTTTCACCCCTCGATCTTCAACGGCTCGCGGATCACCTCCCCTGATCCCGCTTCTTCGCGAGCCAGCTCGCGACTGCTCTCAACCACCAGCTCGACCGCCTCGCGCAGATTCTCTCGCGCTTCCTCTAGCGTCGCGCCCTGGCTGTTCGCGCCTGCCAGCTCCTCGACAAACGCGATGTAGCCTTCAGGCACCTTCTTAAACACGGCTGTGAATGCCATCTCCATGGCTCCCTCCGGGACCGCACGCGCAGAGGATAGCGCGAGACGCGACCGGTCAACAAGAGGTCAGAGCCGGGCGCTGGCAGCCTACTGAATAACAGAGGGTTTTCTGCGGGTGGATGACAAAGGATCCGTTGTTGGCCACCTTTACCCAGGGTTCACGACCATGTCAATTCAAATAGTTACAGCCCTCTTGCACCAGCTATCCGCAGACCCTTTTCGTACATGTATACAGGCCGCGCCGAGTTGAATTCATGGTGGACTGTGAGTGGTGGTGAGGAGGAGCGAGAGAGGCGACGGGGAAGCGGGGGTTCGAGGGTGTATACGTTGCCCTTTCAAATGCGTGACCCAAATTATCTTTATCGCTCGCCGCTCAACAAGCCTGTCGCTACGGGCGTGCCCAAGCCTGGACGCTACTGGACGTGGTAGAATCAAGCCCACCTCAGGGGTGTTCAGAGGGAGCTGCGCGGCAGATCGCCGCCAGCCGCTGGATGCCGATCCGTTGGGCGGCTAGCAAATGCGGCTCGGAATTGGGTGGATGGGCGTGCTTGCTGCCACGCTCTTTAGTGGGCTCGTGTCTTCAGGCTGCACCGTGGGTTGGTATGAGACGCGAGAGATGCCACAACCCGCGCGTGGTGGCGAGGCGGCTGAGTGGGAGTGCCCTACACGATACGAGCTTTCTGTATCAAGCGGCTGGGTTACGAACACCTTCGGGTATGAGAAGGTGAATCCCACGAGGCTTTCTAAATTGCGTGGAGCGTATCGCGCAACGACAGACTCCGTGCTTAACGATATGGGGTGCCTTGCACAGCAGGGGGGAGACGAGTCGGGCTCGTTGCTTGTCATTCGGGTAGAGGAACGTCGGCAGATCAGCGCGTTGCCACAAGAGGTGCTCACTGGCCTCTCGTTTGGCTTGCTCCCGAGCTGGGGAACGCGTGCTGGAGAGCTGCAGTTCGACTTTGCCCTAAGGGGCGCGGCCGCGTCCTTTCAAGTCGACGTGAAGCGAATTAGCCATCTCTTATTGACTCCGGTGTTCTGGGTGAGCTTCCTGGGAGAGGACGCACAGCGGGAATACAAGACAGCTCTCGGGAGTTTCCTGGCACGCCGCCCAACAAACCAGTGAACACGGACCCGGAATAGCCCAATTCAAAGCCAGTACACACGCTGGATCACATGACGGGTTGGCGCGACATTGCGGGATAACATGACTAGACTGTGGGTTGGTTAATAACTAGTTATGCGGACAGGCC